>JAOUGG010000657.1 GCA_029857855.1 Acidimicrobiia bacterium
GGCGACGCTCGACTCGTTCGGCGGGCTCGACGGCGTCGTCAACAACGCGGCCCTCTACGCCACCTTGACCATGGCCCCGTTCGATCAGCTCTCGACCGATGAGTGGCAGGCGGCGATGGACGTGAACGTCACCGGCGTGTTCAACGTGTGCCGGGCGGCCGTGAAAGCGATGAAGGAGCGAGGCGGGGGCAGTATCGTCAACATCGCCTCACTCGCCGCCGTCTACGGCATGGCCAACGCCCTCCACTACACCACGTCGAAGGCGGCCGTCATCGGCCTCAGCCGGGGGCTGGCCCGGGAGCTCGGCCGGCACTGGATCCGGGTCAACGCCGTCGCCCCCTCGGCGGTGAAAACCGAAGGCACCAGCGAGTTCTTCGGGTCCGACGACATGGACCGGGCGCTCGACATCATCGCCGGCCAGCAGGCGCTGCGCCGCAACCTCGAACCGAACGACGTGGCCGGCACGATCGTCTACCTGATGTCGGACGCGTCCAAGTTCGTGACCGCCCAGACCCTGATGGTCGACGGCGGCACCATCGCCACCTGACCACAAACCTCACCACCGGGGACCGGGTCTCGCCGGGCCGCCGACGGTGGCGACGGGCCCGATCAATCCACAGCGGACCGGTGCAGTAGACTTTCGTTCGGTGTTGGGACGTGCAGCGATGACGTTGATGCTGCTTGGGGTCGTGGTCGGCTGCGGCGGCGCGCTCGAGGCCGATCGGGCCGCGGATCCGTCCACGAGCTCCACGTCTACGTCCACGACGGCCCCGTCGACCACCACCGATCCGCCGACCACCACCACGATCGCGCCACCGACCGCCACGGCACCGGAGCGGATCCCGCCGCCCGAGGTGGTGCGAGGCCTGCGGGTCTCGGAGATCGTGGCCGGTGATCGGGAGCGCTTCGACGCCCTGCTCGAACTTGCCGACGCGTCCGTGGTCAACACGCTGGTGTTCGACACCAAGACCGAGGCCGGCCACGTGCTCTACGAGAGCGATGTGGCGCTGGCCAACGAGATCGGCGCGGTCCGCGACGTCTACGATCCGACCGAGCTGCTGGCTGCGGCCCGGGAACACGACCTCTACACCATCACCCGGATCGTCACATTCGAGGACGACCGCTGGTCGAACGCCCGGCCGGCGACCTCATTGGAGGGAACCTGGATGAATGCCGCCGACCGGACGAACTGGTCCTACCCCATCGACCTGGCGGTTGAATCCTGCAGCTTGGGATTCGATGAGATCCAGTTCGACTACGTGCGCTTCCCCGACGGTCAGGCCGCTCGACGCTCCGACGTCCCCGCCGCCATGGACGAGCGCACCGCGGTCATCGCCGAGTTCCTCGAAACGGCGAGGGCCAGCCTCGCCGAGGAGGGTTGCCGGACGTCGGCCGCCGTGTTCGGCATCATCACCGCCAGCGCCACCGACGAGGGCATCGGCCAGACCGTCGAGGCGCTGTCGGGCAACGTCGACGCCCTCAGCCCGATGCTCTACCCCAGCCACTACGGCCCGGGCTGGATCGGGTTCGACGATCCCAACGAACACCCCGGCCCGGTCATCGCCCACGCCCTGGACTCGGCCGCCCCCGACCTCGCCGTCGGGACGAGGATGCAACCGTGGATCCAGGCCTTCTACTACAACGGCGAACAGATCCGGGCCCAGATCACCGAGGCCGAACAGCGAGAGGCAGGCTGGATGCTGTGGAACTACAGCGGCAACTACCGATCCGATTGGCTACCCACCTCATGAAACATGTGCTCATTACGTTCGCCGTCGCCTTCTCCCTGACCCTGCTCGCCACCGCCTGCGTGGCCGACGACCAGACGGCCGCCACCTTCGAGGCCGAGTCGACCCTGCCGCCGGTCACCGCGGACACCGACGGGGGATCGGAGGAGACGACACCGCCGACCACCGACGCCGAGGAGTCGGCCGAGTCGACGGCCGTCTCGGAGACGACGGCGACCACGGCGCCGCTGCCCGAACTCCAGGGCCTCGACGTCGAGCTCATCGCCGACGGCTTCGACCAGCCGGTCACCATCGCAGTTGATGACACCGCGGTCGGTGACACTGCGGTCGGTGACACTGCGGCCGGCACCATCTACGTGTCGGAGCGGGAGGGCATCATCAAGGCCGTCGCGGCCGACGGGAGCGTCGAGATGGTCGCCGATCTCACCGACCGGATCGGTTCCTCCTCGATCGAGCAGGGATTGCTCGGCCTCGCCTTCGACGACGGCGACCTGTACGCGTACTGGACAGATCCGCAGGGCGACAGCGTGCTGGCCCGTTTCCCCGATGCCGACACCTCCGCCGAACCGGAGGTTCTGCTCACCGTCGATCAGCCGGCCGAACGGCACAACGCCGGCCACATCGTCATCGACGGAGGCTACCTCTATCTCTCCCTGGGTGACGGCGGGTCCGGTGGCAACACCGCCCAGGACACGTCGAATCCTCTCGGTTCCATCCTCCGCCTGGATCTCGACGGCAACCCGGTGCCCGGCAACGAGCGCGACGCCATCTGGGTTTACGGGCTGCGCAACCCGTGGCGGTTCTCGATCGACCATCCGCCGTCGGGTCCGGCCCGCATGTACATCGGCGACGTCGGCCAGGAACAGTACGAGGAGATCAACGTCGTCGAGCTCGACGGCGGGGCCGGCACGAACTTCGGCTGGATCGAAATGGAAGGCGACCAGTGCTTCCGCTCCGGTTGCGAACCCGAGCAGTACACCCTGCCCGTGCTTCAGTACTCGCACACCGAGGGCTGCTCGATCACCGGCGGCCACGTCTACCGGGGGGCGGCCATCCCCGAGTTCACCGGACATTACTTCTACGCGGACTGGTGCAAGGGTTGGGTCCGAAGCATGCGCTACGACCCGGTCACCGGCACCGTGGCCGACCAGTTCGACTGGACCGACGACCTGACCGAGCTGGGTCAGGTCACCAGCTTCGGGGT
>JAOUGG010000658.1 GCA_029857855.1 Acidimicrobiia bacterium
AGGTTGCATGCCGGCTGTCCCCTAGCTGCGTTTTCGTCCCCTCGGAGTTCGACTGCCCAAGTCGTCGAGTATCTGGTCGCCGTCAAGCCCGAGTGATCCCGACCGCCGGTCAACCGCAACTCAACCGGCCGTTCCGGCCCGCTCTGCGGTGCACGTGATGCCGTGCTGCGTGTCGTCCCTCGCTCAGGATGGACGATTTTCCGCGATCTTGTGTTCTGGTAGGGTCGCGGCCGTGGAGAACCCGGTGGCTCAGTGGGTCGAAGGACAGGATGACCAACAGTTCCGGAAGTGGTTTCAGGCTCTGCTGTCGTTCGCTGAGGAAGCCTGGCGAGCCGGATGCAGGAACTGGCTCGTCGAGCCATTTGCGAGTACGTCGGCCTCGCTGATCACCACAACCGAGTGGTGCTCTCAGCCGAGAAGATCATGCGCGCTCACGCAGAGGCCATCGAACAACTCGGGCGTTGAGCGACGAACCGATCGAGTATCTCGATCTCGACGACCTCCTACTCCTGGCAACAGCCCTCCTCGGTCACCCTCCACCAATTCGCGACCTAGGCCTTCTGAGCGCAGCCATCGCCCGACCTCAGGCATCGGCCTTCGGCGACGACGCCTACCCCGAGATCTGGTCCAAGGCGGCGGCCTTGCTGCACTCACTTGTGAGCAACCACGCACTCGTGGATGGGGTTCTGGACACCACGGCGGAGCTAAAGAGGATCGTCAAAGGCCAATCAGCGAAGTAGTGTCCCGGTTTTCTCGAGGCCGGGACATGCGGACGCAATGGGCGATATCGACTGGGGCAGGTGCTCGGTAATGCGACCACGCAGAGTGCCGCGGGCGTCGGCCAGCAGGCCGGATCAAACCTCGGCATTCCTCTCGGGATCAGATCCGCCCGAAGGCCAAGACGATCATGTCGGCCGGCGTACATGTCAACATCGCCCGGCATCGAGGACCGACCACGCGGCCCGGGCCGGCCGCGACAACCGAACCGCCACCGAGAACCTCTGCCCTGCCGCAGTCGGAGCGGTCTCACGGCGGGCCATGACCAACAGAGCCTCGTCGTAGGCCTCGACCAGATCAAACCGAGCCATCGCCCGCACATTGCCCACCTCGGCCTCAGCCCATATCACCACGCCAGTCCAGGGCTACGACAACAAGGAGCCAAACCTCCGGCGCCTCATCACTCAGACCCAACCGACCGCGGACACCACGCAGCGCAACTAGTTCAAATCTGTCGGGTGCCAAAGTGGGTGCCAAACTCCCCGTGTCTCACCGGACCCGACCGGACTGACCGGACTCTCGGCCGGACAGAATCCCGCTCACCGGATCCCACCGGACTCACCGGAAGATTTTCCGGGACTCTTAATCCGCAGGTTCTGGGTTCAGGCACAACACCCGGTCGGCGGCCTTCGTTGTCCTCGGCAGGTGCCAAAGTGGGTGTGCCTAACTCGGCGACCTAGACCGCGGCGCCACTCGGACCACCCGCCGTTGTCTCCTCAGGTTTCTCAACCTACTCATACCCACCCAGGGACACCCCCAGCCCCCCAACGCGACAGCCCACCGAAAATTTCTCCCCTTGGGGATCCACAACACAACGGCGGGGATCAGTACGGAGGTCCACCGTCGGCCCGCCGGCCGCAACGAGGCCTTGTGTTGTGACGACGACCTCTGATCCCCGTCATCGACTTCGACAGTCCCGCAGTGAGACAAGCCAGATCAGCGGTTTCGGCCAGCCACACCAGACCAGCATGAGACACAAGACCACCACCGTCACCGATCACTGTTCGTGGTCGAACAAGGCTGCTACCGTGGCTCATGAAAGCCCTCCGTTTCCCGGGATCAGGTTGATGCTTCGCAACACCAATCTTCCCAGGTCGGAGGGCCTTTCGCGAGCCTCCTCAGAATCCGGTACGAAAGATCCGGGCCAGCCGCAACACACAGGAGTCCTCCCAAGGCCACACAACGCCGATGGCGCCGACGGTAGCGATCGCTCCACGGTATTCCCACGCGGCTCGTCCAACGCTCCGGAGACCTCTCCCGATTGAGCCGCCCACATTACGGACGGCGTCCCACAAGTTGTTGCCGGTTGGGTCGGTGTAACGGAGTGGATTGTTGTTGACATACGCGTAGCGGTTGAGACCGTCCACATCCGATACGTCAGCCGACGTGAACTGGCCGAGCAGAGGGTCGTAGTAGCGCGCCCCGAAATACATGAGATTCGTGCCAACATCATCACGTTGCCCGGTGAATGAGAGATCCGATGGGCCGGGTCAGTATTCACCCGTCGTCGACACCGAGCGAATTTGGGCACTCTTGTTGCTCCCCGCCTTCCAGGCTCCGGTCTGGATGGCGGGTTTATACTTTCTTCCACGATGACCAGGGCCACTGTCTTTGATGGACTACGAGAATTCCTGCCACTGTGCCAGGGAAGCCGTCGGCACCCCGTGGAGCGACCCGCCAACCATGGGATACATCCACCCTCTCAAGCTCGGCGAGCTTGTAGACGTCCTGCTCGCCCTCGACCTCGCCACCGATGGTGTCGATGCGACCCGACTGCATCGGCACCATGAGCGAGAAACAGCTGTTCGAGCTGGAGTCACGAGACTTCATGATCGACACCGCCATCGCCGCCTCACCCGGTGCCGATCCCGATTCTATTCCCGATAGGCCATGAAGGACCCGATCACGTCGGCTGGCACGGTGCTGCTGACCGGGGCCGCCGGTCATCTCGGATCGGCCATCACCCGGACCCTGGTCGGTCGCGCCGTCAACGTTGCCGTCAACGACGTCGACGCCATGGCGGTCCGGAGGCTGGTCGATTCGGTTGACGGCGCGGTGCCGTTCATCGCCGACGTCAGTCAACCCGACCAGGCGGAACGACTTGTGACCGACGTGATCGAGCGTCTGGGGCCCATCGATGTCCTGGTGAACGGGGCCGGGGTGGAAGGCCCGGT
>JAOUGG010000659.1 GCA_029857855.1 Acidimicrobiia bacterium
GCGGTTGGGCCCGGCGTTGCCGGGGGCGCCGTGCACGATCCAGGCGGAGAAGACCACGGCGTCGCCGGCGTTGACGTCGTGGCTGATGATGTCGTAGTCGTCTCGGTGGTTGTCGATGTTGGGGAGGGTGTCGCCGTCGTTGTCCTCGGCCCAGACGCTGGCGGTGGTGAAGGCTTTGGGAGTGAAGTATTTGCCCCAGTGGTGGGAGCCTCGGATGAATTCGAGGTTGGAGTCTGCGGTGGTGAGGTCGGAGGCGCTGACCCACACCGAGGCGATCTGGCGGCCGAGGAAGGGCCAATAGCCGATGTCCTGGTGCCAGGGGGTGGGGTCGGGGGTGCCGGGTTCTTTGACGAGGAGGTGGTCGAAGTAGAAGCGGACGGAGTCGGTGTCGAGGAGCTGTCCGGCGATGGCGGCGACGCCCGAGTTGACGACGAAGTCCCGGACGTCGTCGTTATGGCGCCAGAGGTAGCGGTCGGTGAAGTTGCGTCCGGGCGTGGTGCGGTCGTCGTCGTTGAGCGTGTCACCGGCGAAATGGCTCGGCGAGGCGAGGACCTGGTCGGCGATGCTGCGGATCTGCTCGACCCGATCTTCGCTCACGGCATTCGGAATATGCACGACACCGTCGCGCTCGAAGATCTGCCGCTGCTCGTCCGTGATCTCGATCTGTTGGTCGATCATCGGTGACTCCTCGCTCGTCCTCGCACCGGGGATGGACGTTGCCTTCGGAGTACATGATCGCATGACAGCCGCCAATCCATACGTGTGGTCCCGATCGACTTTCGGGCTGAACCATCAAAGGATGGCTAGGCGACTGCCGCCCGATAGTCGGCGAAAATGTCGCCGGGCAGCGGCGCGTCGAGCCGCCACGTGATCTGCATCGGCCGTTCCGAGCGGTGCTCCAAATAGCGAGCGGTTCCGGCGCAGAGGTACGGAACGGTCCTCCCGCCGATCGATTTGGTCTGCCGTATGAACAGCATCACCGTGCGATTCCGGTCGCGGTGGTGGATGTAGTCTTGGCCGCGTTCGCTGTCGGTCGCCGTGGACGCCTGCGACTCCCAGTGAAACAGGGTGTCGCTGATGGCGTAGTCGAGATAGCGGGTGGTGGGCGAGTAGTCGCGCTCCGCCTTCTCCAGTGTGATGAACAGCAGATCGGTTCGTGTCGGCTCGTGCCAGTACACGCCGGTCTGCAGCGGCAATGGCCGCTCGACGGTCGAGGCACCGAAGGCGGCGAGGATCTCCTCCCGGTTGTAGACGGCGTGCAGGTGGAGCGGCAGCGGGTGTGACACGTCGACCTGTGGATGGAGCCGGTCCACCCGATCGTCGAGCACCGACAACAGCTCCAGCATCTCGGTTCGAGCCCACGGGTGCGACCAGAACGATCGAGCCGCCTCCTCGAGTGAATCGAAGGTGTCCTTGCCCGGATTCAGTGTCGTCAACAACAAACCCTCCAGCCGCCGACGTTGCTGTTCCGACAATCGATCGATCGGCGGTGGGTCACTGGCCGCAAGGAGTTGACGGTAGTCATCCAGCCGGTCCTGGTCGTCGACGTGAATCAACCGACCGATGCCGCGGGCCACCGTCTTGGCCGCCCTGGTCTCGAGATGTGGATCGTCGTCGGCCAGCCCAGCGGCCTGGCGGAGCTCGGTGAAGCAGCGGCCACCCCGGTAGAGGTCGTCGAGATCCAGGCCGGTTTCGGTCAGGAACGTGTCGAGGTTGACGTTGCCCAATCGCCGCAGTTCTCGAATCATCTCCGGCCGACGTGAAGGGATCGCTTCCTTGATGTTGCGCAGCACGATGTCGCGGGCCACCGGATCGAGTTGGATCCGGCATCCGGCGGGCAGGAACGGGAAGCCGTCGGAGACATCGGATTCGAGTTCGCGGCGGGAGCGTCCCAGCAGGCGTCGGAATCGCAGGTCGAACCGGAAGTCGGTCGACTGGTGGCCGACGAAGTCGAGCACCGTGAGCACGTCTTTGCCCTCGGCCCGGCGGAGGCCTCGGCCGAGCTGTTGGAGGAACACGGTGGCGCTTTCGGTGGGGCGGAGCATCAGGACGACGTCAATGGAAGGAACGTCGACGCCCTCGTTGAACAGGTCGACGGTGAACAGGATGTTGATCGTTCCGGCGGCGAGTTTGGCCAACGCCTCGTGGCGTTCGATCGCTGAGGTTCGTGACGTGACGGCTGCGGCCGTGATCCCGGCCCGGTTGAACTGTTGGGCCATGAACTCGGCGTGGTCGATCCCGACACAGAAGCCTAGAGCCCGCATGGCCGTCGGGTCGACAACCTTGTTCCGCAGCTCGGCGAGCACTTTGGCGGTCCAGAGGTGGTCGGCGGTGTAGACGTTGGTGAGCTCCGCCGGGTCGTAGCCGCGGCCCCGCCGCCACGTAACGCTGGAAAGGTCGGTGCCATCGTGCACGCCGAAGTAGTGGAACGGTGACAGCAGGCCCTGTTCGAGCGCGTCCCAAAGTCGCAACTCGACGGCGGTTCGGCCGTCGAACCAGTTGAGCACTGGTAGGCCGTCGGTCCGCTCCGGGGTAGCGGTGAGACCGATCAACTCTTGTGGTTCCAGGTGGTCTAGGAGGGCCTGGTAGCTGTCGGCGGCGGCGTGGTGAAACTCGTCGACGATCACGACGTCGAACTGGGTCGGGTCCATGGCGGTCACGTCGCTTGCGTTGATCGACTGGATCGACGCGAACACGTGTTCCCACCGGCCGGGTCGATCGCCGTCGACCCAGCGTTCGCCGAACGCGCCGTCTCGCAACACGTGCCGGAACGTCGCCTGGCTTTGGCGGAGGATCTCGCTGCGGTGGGCGACGAACAGGAGACGTGATCGGCCGATGCCGGATCGGAGCCGACGGTAGTCGAGGGCGGCCAGAACAGTCTTTCCGGTTCCGGTGGCCGCGACCACCAGGTTCTGTCGATGACCTCGTGATCGTTCGAGGGCGAGCTGG
>JAOUGG010000660.1 GCA_029857855.1 Acidimicrobiia bacterium
GGATCTCGTCGTTGGCGAGCGTCATGCGGATTTCGGTTCCGCACACACTGCAGCGGTACTTCAACCGGACCCGGCGCAGCTCACCCTCGGGTGGCGCCTTCGGAATCGGTCGGGCGAACGCGCCGATGACCGCGAAGCCGAGGCGGAGCATGGCGTACATGGCCAACGAGGCGATGATCACCCGGATCGGCGAAAACCGGGCGACGAGGAGGCCAAGGGCGATGATCACGACAACACCGACCAGGATGCGATGGCGGCGCTGCTGAACGTGCTCGTCGCGGGTTTTGGCGGTGGAGGCCACGGGTGTGTCGTCGGTGTCGATGCGATCAGGCACATCGGTTACCGGTTCGAAGTCGGTCACCTCTCCAGCTTACCGACCGGGAGGGTCGCTGATCTAGAGTGAGCAGATCACAGGAGGTGTGTCGATGACCGAGGAGACCAAGACCGGAGAGCCGTCTCACGGGGGCCGCCTGGCCGCCCGGGCCCTGAAGGCAGCCGGCGTCGAGTGTGTGTTCACCCTGTCCGGCGGTCACGTCATGGGCATTTACGACGGCTGCCTCGACGAGGGCATCAAGGTCGTCGACGTCCGTCATGAGCAGGCCGCCGTGCACGCCGCGGATGCATGGGCCCGCCTCAACCCGGGTCGGGTCGGGGTGGCGATCCTCACCGCCGGGCCCGGTGTGACCGACGGCGTGACCGGCGTGGCCAACGCCTGGAGGGCGAACTCGCCGATCCTGGTGATCGGCGGTCAAGGCCCGTTCAACAACCTCCGGCGGGGCTCGCTGCAGGAGATGGACCACGTGTCGGTCATGAAGCCGATCACCAAGTGGGCCGACGCCTGCTACCAGACCGACCGCATCGCCGAGTACATCGAGCTGGCGGTGCGCCACGCCTTGAGTGGCGTGCCCGGCCCGTCGTTCCTCGAGATCCCGATGGACACCCTCCACGCCCCGGTCGATCTGGCGACCGTGCCGATGCCGCGGTTCCGCGACTACCGGGTGGCGGCGGCCGCGCCGACGGCCCAGCTCGACGAGGCGGCGGCGATCATCGCCGGGGCCGAGCGCCCGATGCTGATGGCGGGAACCGCGCTCAAGTGGTCCGAGGGTGGTCCGGCGCTGCTCGGATTTGTCGAGGGCACCGGCATCCCCTGCTACACGAACGGCATGGGTCGCGGCATGCTGCCGATGAGCCACCCGCAGTTCCACAACCGGAGCCGCAAGCAGGCCCTGGGCGAGGCCGACGTCGTGATCCTGGCCGGCACCCCGCTCGATTTTCGAATGCGGTTCGGCGCCTCCATCGGAGCCGACACGAAGATCGTGCAACTCGATCTCGACGAGACGTTGATCGGTCAGAACCGCTCGGCCGACGTCGGCCTCGTTGGCAACCTGGGCGAGAACCTGGCGGCGCTGACGGCACTGCTGGCCGAGCGGGGCTACACGGCGCCCGAAGGCTGGACCTCCGGCCTGCGAGCGGCCGAAACCGAGGCCGAGACGGCGCTGGCGTCCCAGCTCGGTTCCGACGAGGTGCCGATCGATCCGCTCCGGCTCTGCGCCGAGATCGCCGACTTCGTGGCCACCGACCCGACGATGATCGTGATCGGCGACGGCGGCGACATCGTGGCCCAGGCCTCCAAGGTGCTGAAGGTGCCGGAGGAGGGGGCCTGGATGGACCCCGGCCCGCTGGGCACGTTGGGCGTCGGGATGCCCTTCGCCCTGGCCGCCCAGCTCAGCCACCCCGATCAGCGGGTGCTGATCATCTACGGCGACGGCTCGTTCGGCCTCAACGGCTTCGAGTTCGACACCGCCGTTCGCTTCGGTCTGCCCATCGTCGGGGTCGTCGGCAACGACGGGGCATGGGGCCAGATGATGCGACCGCAGGCCATGATCTACGGCTCCGATCGCCTGGTGGCCACCGAGTTGGCCTACACACGCTACGACCAGGTGGTCGAGGCGCTCGGCGGCCACGGGGAGCATGTCACGAAACCATCCGATATCGGCCCGGCGCTGCAGCGGGCGTTCGACTCGGGCAAACCGGCCCTGGTCAACGTGGAGATGCGCAAAGACGTCGACGGGATGAAGGGATCGACCTACGTCTGAGACCCACACGCCGGTGAGCGACGAGAGCTGGCCTCAACTGCTGCTGATCCGCCACGGGCAGACCGAGTGGTCGGCGGTCGGGAAGCACACCGGGCGCACCGACATCGGGCTGACCGAGGTCGGGCGGAAGGAGGCGATCGCCGCCGCCCGCACCCTGGAGGGCTGGAACCTGGCCCGGGCCTACGTGAGCCCGCTGATCCGGGCGAAGGAAACGGCGGAGCTGGTGGAACCGGCTTGCGGCCTGGTTGTCGACGACGATCTGGTTGAATGGGACTACGGCGACGCCGAAGGTCTGACCACGCCGGAGATGCGGTCCGAGACGCCGGGCTGGTCGGTATGGACCCACCCCATGGAGGGCGGCGAGACCGTTGCCGCCGTCGGTGCCCGGGCCGATGCCTTCCTCGGCCGTGTGCTCACCGAAGTGCCGGAGGGCAACGTCGCCGTCTTCAGCCACGGTCACCTGCTGGCCGTGATGATCGCCCGCTGGTGTGGCCTGGCGCCGGTCGAGGGTCGCCGCTTCGCACTGGCCACCGCCACGGTGAGCCTGCTCGGTTCGCACCGCGAGGACCGGGTCATCCGGGCGCTCAACCACCGCTCGGGGATGGTGCTCGACCCGCCGGCCCGCACCTGACGGCGCCCACTCGGCCAACCCCGTCAACCTTGGGCGAAAATCTTGGGCGAAAATCTTGGGCGAAAATCTTCGGGCGGAATCCTGGGGCCGCAAATCTTCAGGGCGAAATCTTGGGAAGCGTGGGGGCTCAGGTGCGCTGGAAGCGGCCGGGTTCCACCTCCGCGGCCTCGCCCCGGTCGATCATGCGGGCCACATGGAGGTGGAACCCGGCCGCTTCCAG
>JAOUGG010000661.1 GCA_029857855.1 Acidimicrobiia bacterium
CGCACGCTACGCCGGTATGCCGGTCAAGCGGATGACGATGTTGGCGCTGACCTACTCGGGGGCCATGTGCGGCCTGGCCGGGGCGGCTCTGGTGTTCGGCAGCCAGTCACACCGGCTCATCACCGACGGCTCGTCCGGCGGCTTCACCGGAGCAGCCGGGTTCAACGGGATCGTCGCCGCCCTCTTCGGGGGCCTCCATCCACTGTGGACGATTCCGTCGTCGTTCCTGTTCGGCGGGCTGCTGGTCGGCGCCAATGCGATGCAACGCGAGATCCAGATCCCCTCCGCACTGGCCGTCGGCCTGAACGGGTTGGTGGTCGTGTTCGTCGTGGCCAGCAACCGGCTACGGGATCGTCTTCGCGACCGGGCGGAGATCGCGGCAATGACGGAGGTGGCCCTGTGAGCGGGCGGGAACGATCGAACGCCGGCGATGAGTGAGTTCTTCACAGCCTCGGTGTTGGTGGCCACGTTTGCGGCCGGCGTCCGCCTGGCCATGCCGTTCCTACTGGCGGCGCTCGGCGAGACACTGGGTCAGAGAAGCGGTGTGCTCAATCTCGGCGTCGACGGCGTGATGCTGCTGGGCGCCTTCTTCGCCTACTGGACCGTCCTGGAGACCGACTCCCGGCTCGGCGGTGTCCTGGCCGGGTTGGCCGTCGGTGCCGTTATGGGGCTGGTCTATGCGGTCGTCACACTGGTCTTCCATGCCGAGCAGGGCATCAGCGGTATCGGAATCTTCCTGTTCGGGCTCGGTATCAGCGAGCTGCTCTTTCAGGAGCTTGTCGGAACGCCACTGCCCATCTCCGCTTTCACCGAATGGGCCATTCCCGGTCTCAGCGCCATTCCGTATCTCGGCGACATGCTGTTCAAACACAGCCCGCTCGTGTATGCCGCCATTGCGATTGTGTTCGGCCTGACCTGGGTCATCAACCGAACCACCTTCGGCCTCAACGTCCGAGCCGTCGGCGAGAACCCTCACGCGGCCGACGCGCTCGGGGTCAGCGTCATCCGGATCCGGGCCATCACCATCGTCGTCGGCAACATGTTCGCCGGTCTGGCCGGTGCTGCGCTCACCATCGAGCTCGGCACCTTTCAGAACAATCTGACCAACGGCATCGGATTCATCGCCGTCGCCCTCGTCTACTTCGGAGCCTGGCGACCATTGGGCGTGCTGGCCGGTTCGCTCCTGTACGGGCTGGTGACCGCCACCGTCACCCAATTGAAGGTGTTGGGGATCGTGACCGGTGCCACGGCCAGTCTGGCCACCACGGCGCCGGCAGTTCTCACGGTCGTGGCGCTCGCGATCATCGCCCGGCGGTCGGCCGACGCTCCCCAAGCGCTCACCCTGCCCTTCAGTCGGAGCGGCTGACACGTTCAGAACACAAGACCCTAACCAAAAGGAGAGCATCATGATCCGGACCACCAAATGGTTGTTGGCCATTGCCACGAGCCTGGTTTTCATCCTGGCCGCGTGCGGCGGCTCCGACTCCGACTCGGACACCGCGGCCAATGACGGCGGTTCCGCGGACGGCGACGGCATTCGTGTCGCCATCGTCGCCCCGAGCGCCGAAAACGATTTGGCCTTCACCCAGAGCATCATCGAAGGCGTCGACGCGCTCAGCGGCGTCTCCGACGTGGCCGTCACCCCCGGAACCTTCGTCGTCGAGGATGCGGCAACCGCCATCCGCAACTACGCCGAGGACGGGTACGACCTGATCCTGGCCCACGGTTCCCAGTACGGCGGTCCGCTCCAGGAGATCGCCGCCGAGTACCCCGACACCGCCTTCGCGTGGGGTACCGCCGAGGACACGTTCGGCCTCGACAACGTCTCCTCCTATACGGCGGCCTCCGATCAGGGAGGCTACGTACTCGGTGCACTCGCCGCCAGCATGTGTTCGAAGATCGGCGTGGTCGGCCCGATCGAGGTCGGCGACGCCAAGCTCTACGTCGACGGGTTCAAGCTCGGCGCTGAGGCCGGCGGAGCCGAGGTCGACGTGGTCTACACCGAGTCGTTCTCCGACGTCCAATTGGCGGCCGACACCGCGTCGGCATTCGTCCAGAACGGCGCAGACTGCCTGACCGGTACCGCCCAGATGACCGTGGGTGCCATCGGGGTCGCCGAGCAGGAGGGACTGCTCTGGTTCGGTACCCAGTCCGATCAGACACCGGCTGCAGCCGACGGTGTGGTCGTGGCCAACCAGATCTACGAGTGGGAGATCGTGCTCCAGGGCCTCGTCGATGATGTCGCCAACGGCAGCCTCGGAGGCAACATCTACGGCATCGACCTGGAGAACGGTGGTCTCGTCGTCGACTTCGGCAACGTCGAAGTGACCGATGAGATGACCCAGCTCGTATCCGACGTCTCCGCCCAGGTCATTGCGAAGGAAGTTACGACAACGGTTGACGGCTAGGTCACGAACAAACCCATGATCTCATCCAACACGACGATCTCAGGAGCTCACCGGTGACCGTTGAGAATGAGGCGGTGACGCCGATGCTGGAGATGCGGGGAATCACCAAGCGCTTCCCCGGCGTGCTGGCCAACGACGACGTCACCTTCGAAGTCCGGCCCGGCGAGGTTCACACGCTGCTGGGCGAGAACGGCGCCGGCAAGAGCACCCTGATGAAGATCCTCTTCGGGCTCTATCAGGCAGACGAGGGGGAGATCCTGTTCAACGGCAGACCGTTGCAGATCTCGTCCCCGTCGGCCGCGATCGAAGCCGGGATCGGAATGATCCATCAGCACTTCATGCTGGTGCCGACCCTGACCGTCACCGAGAATGTCGCCCTCGGGTTGCACGATGGGGTTCGTCCCGATCTCGACGGCGTGGCGGCCCGCATCCGTGAGCTGGCCTCGGCCTACGGGCTCGGTGTCGACCCCAACGCGCTGATCTGGCAGCTGTCGGTGGGGGAGCGGCAGCGGGTCGAGATCATGAAGGCGCTCTACC
>JAOUGG010000662.1 GCA_029857855.1 Acidimicrobiia bacterium
AGGAGGGCGTACTCGGCCAGGCCGGCACCCTCTTCCTTCTTGAATCGCTCCACGAACTGGGCGGCAAGCATCGAGATGTGCAACATATTTGTTCTCCTCATTCGTTTGGCCCCAGTGACGAACGTTTGTACTCGGGCATGCGGTCTGTCTGACCTGAGCTTCATCGTGGGCCAATCTCGAGCGTGCGCCATCACCAAATTTGGGTATCCCAAGGCGACCCGGAAGATTTGCCTAATGCCGCTAGCTCCCTGTTTGTCGTAGCGTTGGTGAGTGCTTCGGTAGAATCTGATCGGCCACCACGGGCGACAACGGTAGGGTGCCAAAGCGAGGGAACGCGGGGGCTTGGTTGAAACGAGTAGTTGACATTGCATCCCGGTTCGTGTCGGCTCGACCTGTCGGGGTCAAAGATGATGTAGCTCCGACGGAGCCGCCGATCGGGTCGTTTTTCGTGGCGTTCGTCGTAGCCGTGCTCGCTGCCGCCGTCGCCACCCTTGTCGAGGAGCGGTCCACCTGGGAAGCTCCCGAACGACTTGTCGGCCAGATGGGCATGGTGGGCACCACCGTGTTCGTGCTCGCCGGCCTTCTGATCGTCTATCGGGCCATATCCACCAAGTCGCCGACGCAGGCCCCCATCGCGGTCGTCCTGTTGGGTCCAGGTGCCCTATGGTGCTGGCTTGCATTCGCAAACAACCAGGCGACTGGCCGAGCAGCGACACTGGTCGTGATGTGTGCCGCTGCGGCCGTTGCCGTGTTCCTCTTGGCCGAGGGAACAGTCCGAGCTCGATGGTTGGGCGTGTTCTGCGGGCTAGGCGCACTGGGCATCTCTATTGCCGCATCGCTGGTCAACAACAACCCCGCCAATCGGTCAACCGTTTCCTTGGCCTTCCTGATGGCGACTGCCGGAATGGCGTGCCTGTATGGCAGCCTCGTCGAGATCGAGTCGAGCGGTCGAAAGTCGTTCGAGGAGTTGCTCGACGCCAAGCGAAAGATCGAGGCTGAGATCGCTCAGACCGAGGACATGCTCCACGATCTCCGCTCCGGGCTGCTGTCGATCGAGACGGCGATGGCGTCACTCGACGATGACGTCAGCGGCCCACTCCGCACTGAAACCGCACGCCTGCGGAAGCTCACGGCCAAGCGCAAGCGCAACCCGAGCGAGTTCGACATGGTTCCCGGCGTTCGGGACATGGTCAAGGCCCGTCGCTCGAACGGCGTTACCATCGACCTGCGAGCACCGACGTCGGCCCAGATCCTGGGGGAGGAGAGCGAGGTCATGGCGATTGTCGACAATCTGCTCTCCAACGCGATGCGTCACGGCGCCGACCCGGTGCAGATCACGATCGACGAGCACTTGGGGCACGTGAAGGTACGGGTGACCGACTCGGGCAGGGTGACCGACCCCGCCCAGAGCTCCAGCTTCTTCAAACGCGGCTTCACCTCGCACGACGACGGCGATGGGATCGGTCTGGACCGGGCCCGGATGCTCGCTGAGCTTCACCATGGAACCGTGGTTTACGAACCGAGTGACGACGGCAAGACGTCATTTGTGCTTACGCTGCCGAACAGCGAGCATGCCTCGGCCAACGGCGATCCGAAGGTCGTGACCTGGAGCCCGGTGGGCCGTTCATGAGCGTGGCGGCGGAAACCAGGTTGGGGCAAGAGCCTGGTCCTCACCTGATCGTTGTCGACGATCATCCGCTGCTTGCGCTTGGTCTCAAGACCCAGCTCGAACAGGCCGGCATGGCAGTCGACATCGTCAATCCTGTCGGAGCCATCAATCTCGTCGACGAGATCCTTGCTCATGAGGCCGATCTGATTCTCGTCGATCTCGACATGCCATTCGACGGCGGGGGCGTGGGTCTGACGAAGGAACTGGTTGAAGCCGACCAGACGGTGGCCGTTCTCACCGGAAGCGCCGACCGGGCCCTGTGGGCCCGCTGCCTGGAGAACGGCGCGATCGCTCTGCTCACGAAAGACGAATCGCTGGAATCGCTGATCGACGACATCGCCAAGCTGGTCGGCGGTGAACCGATCCGCCAGCACCACCGGTTGACCGTCATCAGCGACTACCGCGAGCGTCAGGCGGAACAAGCCGTGCGTCTGCGCGGGTTCGACGAATTGTCCGCCCGGGAGACCCAGGTGCTTAGCGGTCTGATGATCGGGCTGAGCCCCGCGTCGCTGGCCGAGCGGGACTACGTGTCGGTCCAAACGGTGAGGACCCAGATCAAGAACGTATTGTCGAAGCTCGGGGTCAACTCCCAGCTGGCCGCCGTGGCCCGGGCCTACGAGTCGGGCTGGCGGCCGGACGACCCCCGACCCTAGCGTTCGAGCCAATGGGCGGCGGACTCGTGAGTTCACACAACGTAACAAACTGCAGTTTGAGTGTCGGCGTGTCGAGCCGTATGATCGCGAGGGTGGAAGTCGCTGAAGCTCGGGAACTCGCCCGTCGCTTGCTGGCGGACGACTCGCCGCAACGTTGGGATCATGTGCAGGGTGTGGCGAAGCGGTCGGAGTTGTTCGCCGATTTCGTTCCCGAGTGGAGCGCCCTCGGCTCGGCCGCGTACCTGCACGACATCGGTTACGCTGCCGAGCTGGTCGACATCGGGTTTCATCAGGTCGACGGTGCCCGCTACCTTCGCCGCCGGGGTTGCGACGAATCCGTTGTCAACCTTGTGGCCCATCACTCCGGTGCCCAGATGCGAGCCGAGCTGGCCGGCCTCGGCGACATCTACGCCGACGAGTTCGCCCGCGACGAGGCGCTCCCACACCGTCAGCTCCAGTTCTGTGACATGACGGTCGCCCTCGACGGAACCCCGACCACCGTGCAGGAACGTCTGGCCGACATGCGTCACCGCCACCGCGACAACCCGGCCATGCTGACCTATCTCGACCTCCAACAGGACGCCCTGATCGCCATGGTCACGGACACCTGGGCCGCAC
>JAOUGG010000663.1 GCA_029857855.1 Acidimicrobiia bacterium
AGCTTCGAGCTTTTCGCCCGTGCCGGGCTGCGGCGCATGATGGGGCGGCTCGACGCGGAACGTCCGCGGGTCACGGCCATCGCCGACGAGCCGCTGCTGCGCCACCGAGACGGCAAGACCCACTTCACCAGAGTGAACGTGCAGCGCAACGACGAGGGCATGTGGCGGGCCCGTTCGAGCGGCGGCCAGGGTTCGCATCAGCTGATGGCCATGGCGACCGCCAACGGCCTGGCCGTCGTTCCCAACGGGAGCGGCATCGAGGCCGGCGACGAGGTCGAGGTCATCCATCTCGGCTGAGAGGCTCTCGTCCGACACATCCTGCGTCATCGTTGATCCCGGGTGAAACCTTTGATCGCCCCGTTCGGTACCCTTGGCAGCATGACCGAGCTGGTAGACCGCTTCGGGCGCATCCACACCGATCTGCGAATCTCGGTCACCGACCGATGTAATTTCCGCTGCCAGTACTGCATGCCGTCGGAAGGCATGGTCTGGCTCGATCGTTCCGATGTGCTGACCTTCGAGGAGATCGAACGGATCGCCCGCCTCCTCGTCGAGCGGGCCGGAGTCGGGTCCATTCGTCTCACCGGTGGCGAGCCGACGGTCCGGGCCGGCCTCCCGCTGCTGGTCGAGAAGCTGGCGGGGCTCGGCGTCGATCTCTCCATGACCACGAACGGCGCCACCCTGGTCCGCCACGCGGCCGATCTCCGCGCCGCCGGCCTGCGGCGGTTGAACATCAGCCTCGACACCCTCGATTCCGATCGCTTCGTGCAGCTGACCAGGCGCAACGAGCTCGATCGGGTGCTGGCCGGGATCGATGCCGCGGTGGCGGCCGGCTTCGATCCGGTGAAGGTCAACGCGGTGCTCATGCGGGGCATCAACGACGACGAGGTCATCCCGTTCCTCGAGATGGGTCGGGCCAAGGGCGTGATCGTGCGGTTCATCGAGTTCATGCCACTCGACGCCCAGGACGAATGGTCGTCCGACCGTGTGGTCACCTACGACGAGATCCTGACGACCGTGACCGGGCATTTCGACTTCGAGCCGATCTCCCGTGGTTCGAGCCCGGCCGAACGGTTCCGCTACAGCGACGGCGGCGGTGAGTTCGGTGTCATCGCCTCGGTCACCGAGCCGTTCTGTGGAAGCTGTGACCGGATCCGGCTGACCGCCGAGGGACAGATCCGGAACTGCCTGTTTGCGCTTGAACACGTCGACCTTCGGGTGTTGCTTCGTGGTGGTGCTTCCGACGACGAGATTCTCGCCGCCGTCGCCGGCGAAGTCGATCGAAAGTGGGCCGGCCACGCCATCGGTCAGGTGCATTTCCTGCGCCCGTCGAAGTCGATGAGCCAGCTCGGCGGTTGATCCCCGACGGGCGGGCGGGCCACCGCCTGTTCAAAGATCCGGCTGTAGATCCCCAACGATTGCCTTCCAGGCACTAGTTTTGCTGGTGTGCCTGAGCGAGAACTGACCCATCTGGATCCACTGGGCCGAGCCCGCATGGTGGATGTCACCCCCAAGGACCCCACCTACCGTCGGGCTGTTGCCCGGGGGCGGGTGTACATGGAGCCGGAAACAACCGCATTGGTGGCCAGGGGGGCGATCACGAAGGGTGACGTCCTGGCCGTGGCCCGGGTGGCGGCGATCCAGGCGGCAAAGCGGGCCTCCGACCTGCTGCCGCTGTGTCATTCGGTCATGATCGGCGCCATCATCGTCAACTTCGACATCCAGGACAACTTCGTCGAGGTCGAGGCGTCGGTCGACACGGTCGACCGTACCGGTGTCGAGATGGAGGCGCTCACCGCCTGCTCGGTCGCCGCGCTCACCATCTACGACATGTGCAAGTCGGCCGACAAACAGATGGTGATCGGTGACGTCGCCCTCTGGGAGAAGACCGGCGGTCGCTCCGGTCACTATCGTCGGGAGCCCGATGCCGCCGACGGCGGCGATCGGAGCCGCTTGATGTGACGTTGTCGACGTGGCAGTTGATCGTGGTCGCCGGATTGGCCACGATCTGGGCAGTGGTGCTTGGAGTCCCCCTGCTGGCCGACCTGCTGCGATGGTTGCGAAGTCGTCCGCCGGCACCGCGAGTCGATCGGCGGCCCACCCGCCGGAATCTCGTCGAGTCGATCGAGCACGCCTGGTGGCACCGTCCCCGCCCGGTTCGTTCGTGGCGTTCGCAGGATGTGGCGCAGAAGCGGCTGCAGTTGATGCTGGCGTGTGCCATCGCCACGACCCTCGCCATGTTCCTCGCCATCGCTCTGCGGGGCCTCTACGTGCAGCTGTTCCTGGTGATGCTGGCGTTCTCGCTGGTGACGCTGGCCGTCGGGGCGATCGTCGGCGCGGCCGAGGACGAGAATCTCGTCGACCAACTCCGGGCCCGACGGCGGGACACTGCGGATTGGCAGGCCGATGACGGCGAGATCTGGGGCGACCTGGTTCTGCCGGGGCTTCTCGGAGCGGCTCGTCTCACCGACCCCGACGAGGTCCCGACGGCCAACCCGTTCGCCGAGCCCGACGGCGAGATCTCCATTCCGACGTTGGCCGACATCACCGAAGCGTTTCGCAACCCCGATCGCTCGGGATTCATGTTCGAGCCGTTGAATCTCGACGAGGTTCGAGGCGAGGTCGTCATCCCGGAAGCGGTGGCGGAGGAACTGTCGAACGTCGGACCGATCGACGTGCCCGTCGACCCCGACCTGGCCGCCGAGCTCGGCCTGCCGGTGGGCGAGTCCGAGCGGCGCCCCGATGTGCGCTTCAGCGCCGCTCCCGAGGCGGGTTCGCGGCAGGCGTCGGCCCGGGCCCGGCGGGCCAAACGGTCAAAGGCCCGTCCGATCTACATCGAGTCGGTACTCGACGAGGACGACAACCCCGGCAAGGTCATCAACGACTGAACCTCCCTCCCTCCCTCCCTCCCTCCCTCCCTCCGAGCTTTCGCACCCTGG
>JAOUGG010000942.1 GCA_029857855.1 Acidimicrobiia bacterium
AACCGAAAGAGCTGACGGCCCGGTAGCGCCGGATCGGGGGCCGGTCCTATGATCGGCCCATGACAGCCGTTGACGTTCCTCGCTTTGTCCGTGCCGACGGCCCGGACAAGGTCACCGGTAGTGGGCGCTACGCCGCCGACCTGGTGCTTCCGGGCATGCTGTGGGCCAAGTTCCGCTATGCCGACCACCCTCACGCCCGGATCGTGTCGATCGACACGTCGCCGGCCAAGGCAATGCCCGGGGTGCTGGCGGTCTTGACCGCCGACGACGTGCCCGACGTGCGCTACTCGGCGGGAGTCGCCGACCGTCGACTCTTCGCCCGCGATGTGGTGCGGTTCGAGGGTGAGATCGTCGCCGCCGTCGCGGCCACCTCCGCCGAGGCGGCCCAGGCCGCGGCCGACGCCATCGACGTCGTCTACGAGCCACTGCCCTCCGTCGTCGATCCCGAGGCCGCACTGGAACCAGACAGCCTGCTCGTCCACCCCGACTGGGAGCGCTACGACGCCGACCCCCAGACGGTCCGCGACGGCAACACCGCCTCGTTCTCCTCGATCTCCCGGGGTGACGCCGAGGCGGCCATGGCCGACGCCCACACGGTCGTATCGAGCCGCTACGTGGCCGACGCCAGCCACGCCGTCCCCATCGAACCCCGGGCCGTCGTGGCCCAGTGGGAGGGCAACCGCGTCACGATCCACAGCTCGACCCAGGTGCCCTACAACGCCCGGGCCGGTGTCTGCCAGACACTCGGCATGCCCACCAACCGGGTCCGGATCATCGTCCCCCATCTCGGCGGCGGCTTCGGCGGCAAATGCGGGTTCCACTACGAGGCCCACATCGCCGCGCTGGCCAAGGCGGCCAAACGGCCGGTGAAGCTGGTGTTCAGCCGCCGCGAGGAGTTCCTGGCCCCCGATCGTCGGCGGGAGGGCATGGTGGTGGAGATCACCACCGGCCTCGACGCCGACGGCTCCATCGTGGCCCGCACCGGCAGCCTGGTGATCGACAACGGCGCCTACATCGCCGATGCCGCCTTCTTTCCCCAGATCGCGGCGATGCACGTGGCCGGGCCCTACCAGGTCCCCAACCTCCACATCGACTCCCGCCTCGTCTACACCAACCATCAGCCGTCGGGTTCGGTTCGGGCCCCGACCGCCCCGCAGGCCTGCTGGGCGCTCGAATCCCACACCGACGAGCTGGCCCGGGCCATGGACATGGACCCCGTCGACTTCCGCCGCCGCAACATCGTGACCAGCGGCTCGGTGGGTGCCGCCGGCCAGACCTACGACGACATCGGGCTCGCCGAGTGCCTGGAGTCGGCCGTCGAGCGGATCGGCTACCACGCCGGCAACCCGACCGACGCCGCCGACGAGGCCGTCGGCGTGGCGGTGGGCTGGTGGCCGAGCTTCCCCGGCGCGTCCGGTGCCTACGTTCGTATCGACGACGACGGCAAGGGCCAGATCGTCACCGGGGCTCAGGAGTGCGGCACGGGTGCCGTCATGACCTTGCGTGATCTCGCCGCCGACGAGCTCGGCATGCAGCCGACCGACTTCGAGATCGTCTACCAGGACACGGCCGCCGCACCGTACGACACCGGGGCCACCGGCTCCCAGACCCTTCTGAACAACGGTCGGGCCGTGGTCGAGGCATCCCAGCAGGTGGCCGAACAGCTGAAGGCGCTGGCCGCGGAACGGCTGGAGGCCGCAGTCGGCGACATCGTACTGGCCGACGGTGCGGCCTCGGTGGCAGGCAGCCCTGCCGTCTCCGTGTCCATCGCCGAGCTGGCGGCCGAGGCCGCCGGCGGCGAACTGCTGCTCGGCCACGGGTCGGGCACGCCGGGCGAGTACCCGGAACTGGTCGGCGCCACCTGCGTCGGCGATCATGGGGTGGCGGCCTGGGCATCACCCCAGTTCTCCTGCCACGCCGTGCGCATCCGCCTCGACCGCGACACCGGCGTGGTGCGGGTGCTCGAGGTGGCGGCGGCGCACGACTCGGGCACCATCATCAATCCGATGGGCGCGCTGGGCCAGGTCCACGGCGGGATCATGATGGGCATCGGTCAGGCTCTCACCGAGGGCACGATCTACGACGACGAGGGCCGCCA
>JAOUGG010000665.1 GCA_029857855.1 Acidimicrobiia bacterium
GCGGACTAATGGATCAGTGCTCGAAGCACGACACCCCACAAGCGCTCAACAGGCAACCCGAACCAACCAGCCGGGGCACGATCTAGCTCTAGGAATCCCGAAAGCTCCCGTCCACAGAAGTGCTCACCGGCCAGCGGCCCAACACCAGCCTCTCACTACACGACAAGCTGGTCGACTCCCATTAGTCCAGGACCAGCGCCAACAGAGTGATCGTGAGCACCACGCTTTGTGCGCTGTGGACGATGATGCCGATCCAGGCGCTGCGGTAGCGCCGCGTTGGGTATGCGATCGCGAATGTGTCGATCAGTAGCGTGGCCGGAATGACCCATGGGACGTGCAGGTGGTAAGCCGAAGAGGACACCGTTTGCCAGCCAGGCTCGTTGTCCGAACGCGCCCTCCATGCGTGGGAGGAGGTAGCCGCGGAAGAGTAGTTCTTCGCCGAGCGCAGTGTTGAAGACAAACATGACGACGACGAGCGCGAACCAGCCCCAGTTGCCGCTGAAGAACGCCTGGCCAGCATCGGACTCCAGGATCAGCCCGAAATCGCGACCATCCGGGTGGGGTAGGGCCGGGATCATCTCTCCGACTGCGAACAGGGCGGCGAGGGGCGGCAGGAGCCACCAGAGCCGGCCCCGTGGGCGGCCCGTCTTCGGGCTCCGAGGTCCTTGGAGCCAGAGAGCCCGCCGTAGCGTCTCCCACCGCAATGACCGTTGCTCGATCCCGACAAGTGTCGCGACGAGCATGGATTGCCAGATCATGCCTGCGGTGAGGGCCAAGACGAGCGCCTTGAGCAGGCCCTGTGATCCGAGTGAGTCCTCGATCACGGGCACCACAACCCACGCGGCGAACGCCATGGGCAGCGCGGCCGCGGCCCACACCGCGAGGATCCCGCGCCCTGTGAGTTGCCTCATGCCAGACGCGCCGATCGGTGCCGCGAACTGATTGCTCGGGCACAGCGATTGTGGCCGCTTCCACAAAGGACACGTTCGATGGTTTCAACGTCAGCGCATCCTCGTTCACCGAGACATACTCGGCGAGGGCTCCCTTGGACCGGCCAAACACCTGAGCACCGGGCCGGAAGCGAATCACGTTCTTGCCGACCGTCTCGACCTCGCCGGCGAAGCTCAGACCGAGGACGTCGACCTTCGGCTCGTGGAACCGAGCCGTCATCCGACCGATCGACTGCACGAAGCCTGGCAAGTCCCAGCCCCAGGGCTTCGCCGACGCCGCACACACCCGCACCAGCACTTCGTCGTCGCCGACACGTGGCATCTCGATGTCCTTGATCTGCACCACGCCGACCATGCGTCGGTTGAAGTGGGGGTGAGGGCGGCCACGCCCCGAGGAGATCGGATGACGTCGAGATCGGATGATGTCCGGAGTTCGCCCCCCGTTGCGCCCAGCTCACAAACCCTACCGTCGACACCGCTGCGAGTCGCTTTCGCCTCCGCGGATTCGTTCCATGCGGTCCCGATCATCACCGGGACCAATCGCGACGGGATGAAACTGTTCTTCTCCGGCGACAACGATCTAACCAAGAAGCGGCTGGGCGCCCTGCTCGCTGGCTCGCTTCAGGTGAGGTCGATACTCGTGTGGTTCCCGAGTCTCAATGTCCGCCAGCCGATGCTCAGGTGAAACACCGTGATGGCCAGGACGCTGAGGGCCGAGGCCACCGATCCGGGATCGACCACGGCGATTGCGGCGCCGATGACTCCCACCGTACCGAGCCCTATGGAGAGCATGCTGAGCCGGAACCCGAACGCCGGAGCTCGCCGCATGGCGACACCGAGCAAAACGATCCCGATCGGAACCAGCAACACGCCCGTCGTGAGCATGGTGTCGAACACACTCTGCGCGCCATGCCAGGCGTACTCAATCGCCCGCTGGTCCGCAGGCGATACGTCCGGTGCGGTGTACAGCTCTGCGAGCGGCGATGTCGAAACGTGCAACACCGACGATGCCGCCATGATCACCAGGCCAAATGAGGCCACGGCCGTGCCGAAGAGGGCAGCGGCCGGGTGGGCCCGTCCGAGCAGTCGCTGCAAGACAAAGACGTGAAGAGCGAACAGCATCAACGCGCCGAGATAGAGGAAATGTTCGGCAATTCGCCCCGACTCGATGTCAGCGAAGTCCGTCAACGTTTCGACGTCGGAAGCATCGGGAAGCCCCAAGGAGACCACCACGGCAACCGAGCCCAGCATGCAGACCACACCGGCCAGTCCGGCGACTCCACCCCACCGACTCAGCTCACGGTCTGAATCCTTCACCGACTGCGACGTCCGGCCTCGTTCCGACGCTGCTAGCTTCCCCGACACATCGGGTGCGGCTGAGGTGGACATCTGCCTTCCTTTCACATCAGATTGCCTTAATTTGCATTCTCCTTGGCATCGGCAAATGGACATAGGGACCAACGACCCCAATCCCCGCGCGGGCGAGCACTGTTCACGCGCCTGCGGGTGTTCCGTCGGTCACAAGTACGATCTTGCCGGTGTGGGCACCGCGTTCGATCGTGTCGTGGGCACGTGCGGCTTCGGCGAGCGGGATGCGCTCGGACACGACGGGTTCGAGCACCCCGGTCGCGAGCAGTCCGAGGAGTTCGGTCAGCGTGTTGCGGTACCAGTCGTTGTCAGCGAGAGCGAACTTGTTCGTCGTCGGACATATGGGTATCTGTTTGCGGTCCGGGATGGCTTTCAGCAGATACACGGCAAGCATGCTGAGGGGACCGGCGCGGAGACCTTGGGTTTCGGTTGCCGCAGAGCCGAGCCAGACGAGCCGACCGCCGGTTCGTAGAGTCCGGTAGGAACGCAAGAGATGCATGGCGCCACCGACGGTGTCGACGACGAGATCGACGCCATCGCCGGTGAGTGCTCGTATACGTTCGACGAAGTCCTCGGTCTGGTAGTCGATCGGCGTGGCGCCCAACGC
>JAOUGG010000664.1 GCA_029857855.1 Acidimicrobiia bacterium
TCATCGTGCCGGTGAGGCCACTGGTTGGGGTGCGTACAAAATCCCCCCGGAGGCGGTAGTGAGCAATTTTACGGCGGTATCCCCGCCGGACGAGGTGACTGAATTCCCTGTACCTCCCACCGAGCGAGGCCCGCAACAGGGCACAGGGATTACAGTCCCGATCGACCGGACGGAGCGAGCGTCGGCCGGCGACCCGCCCTGGCAGCCGCGCCGTGGACATCGCTATCGGGGTCGTCGGTTGGTGGCGAAGCGACTGCTCGACGTGGTCTTCGCCGGTGTGCTTCTGGTCGCACTGGCTCCGCTGCTGATCGTCCTGTTCCTTGGGGTACGAGCCAGCTCGCCGGGTCCGGGCCTGTTCCGTCAGGAACGGATCGGGCGCAACGGTCGGCCGTTCACCATCCTGAAGTTCCGCTCCATGCATGCCGACGCGGAGCGGCGCCTGGTCGAGGATCCCGACCTCCGGCGGAGGTACTTGAACGGGGGCTACAAGCTGCCGCTTGACGCCGATCCCCGCATCACGAAGCTTGGGGGCTTCCTTCGGAGGACGTCGTTCGACGAACTCCCGCAGCTGTGGAATGTGTTGAAGGGCGAGATGAGCCTCGTGGGACCACGCCCGGTCCTTCGGGAGGAACTGAGCGAGTACGGTCGCTACGTCGGCGCCTACCTGGTCGCCTGGCCCGGCCTCACCGGTCCCTGGCAGGTCGCCGGTCGTGACGCGGTTAGGTTCCCGCTCCGCGGTCGCTTCGACGCCGACTACGTCGACGACTGGTCCCTGGTCGCCGACATCAAGATCCTGCTCCGCACAATTCCGTCGGCCATCCGGGCCCGAGGGGTCCAGTGACAGCAACGTCGCACGACGTGGATCGCCTGCCCGCCGACCGACGGCAACCGCCGGTCGGGGGACCGGAACGCGTCGAGTCGGTCTACGACGCACGCGCCTCGTTCAACCTCCGGGCCAGCCTCGCCGAGCTGTGGGAGTACCGGGAGGTGGTCCTGGCCTTCGGTCTCCGCCGGCTCCGCACCCGCTACAAGCAGGCGATCTTCGGCATCGGATGGGCCGTGGTCCAGCCGCTGGCCTTTCTCGCCCTCTTTCTCGTCTTCCTCGATCGGGCGATCGGCGATCAGGGGCCGACCTACGCCGCCGGATCCTACGCCGCCCTTGTCGGCTGGCAGTTCGCCAGCACGGCGGCCACCGCCGCCGGTTCATCGCTCGTGGCGGAGTCGGGGATGCTACGAAAAGTGTTCTTCCCCCGCGAGGCTCCGATCCTCGGTGCCGTCGGGGCCTACCTCCCGGATCTCGGCATCAACACCGTGTTTCTGCTCGCTCTCGTGCCGTTCCTCGGGGGCACGGTCGGCTGGACCTCGTTGCTGACTCCAATTCCATATCTCCTGCTGTTCGTCGTCGCGCTGGCCGTCGGCCTGCCTCTGGCCGCGCTGGCTGTCTACTATCGCGACTTCCTGTACATCCTCCCCATCGCCATCCAGCTCCTCCTCTTCGCCAGCCCCGTCGCCTACTCGATCGATCAGATCGACGCCCGCTGGCACCACCTGTACGCCGCGCTCAATCCGCTTGTCGGCCCCCTCGACGGCCTCCGGAGAATCTTCAGCGACGGGAGCACCCCCGACTGGAGTCTCATGGCCGCCAGTGCCGGATCGACGACACTGCTGTTGGTCGTCGGCTACCGGGTTCTGAAAGCACTCGATCGACGAATGGCGGATGTGGTCTGAATGTGGGCGGTTCGGTTCGAGGGTGTGACCAAGCGTTACCGGGTCAACCAGACCAAGTACCGGTCGGTGCGGGCCGACGCCACCGATCTGGCTCGGCGCGCCTTCGGCCGTGCGCCCACCGGGACTCGGGAGACCGTTGCCGCACTCAGCGACCTCGACCTCGAGATCACGGAGGGCACGTCGACGGCCATTGTCGGACGCAACGGTGCCGGCAAGTCGACCGCGCTCCGGCTGGCCAGCCGGATCACCTATCCGACCGAGGGTAAGGTTCGTGTCCGAGGTCGGGTGGGCGCACTGATCGAGATCGGCGCCGGTGTACATCCCGAGTTGTCGGGCCGGGAGAACATCGGGCTCTACGGCAGCTTTCTCGGTTTCAGCCGGGCCAACATCAAACGCCGATTCGACGAGATCGTCGACTTCGCGGAGATCGAATCGTCGGTCGACACGGCCGTCAAGTACTACTCGACCGGAATGAAGCTGCGGTTGGGCTTCGCTATCGCCGCGTTCCTGGAACCGGCCATCTTCATCGTCGACGAGTCGCTGGCCGTGGGCGACGGCGCCTTCCAAGCGAAGTGCATCAACCGGATGAACCAGCTCGGTCGTGACGGGGCGACCATCATCTTCGTCTCCCACGAGCTACCCGCAGTGGAGGCGCTCTGCGAGCAGGCGATCTGGCTGGATCGGGGTCGGCTCGTCCAGCAGGGGTCGATCGGCGACATACTCCGTGATTACAGCCGGTCGCTCGACGACGGCACGGTTCTCGACGAGACCGCCACCACTGGCGCCAACCCCGAGTCGATTCGTTGCCTTCGGGTCGTCACCAGCGACGATTCCGGACGGCAAACCTCCACCTTTCGGCCGGGCGATCCGGTGACGGTCCGCCTGACGTTCGCCGGAGGTGTTCCCGACGAACCGCACCGCGTCGCGCTTCGGGTCCGCGACGGCTACGGCGGCGATCTCGTCGAACTGGCCACCGACGTCGATCCGGACACGTCGGTCAGCGGTGGCCGCTGGTCCATCGAGTGTCGACTCGAGTCGCTTCCGCTGAATCCGAGGATGTATCAGCTTTGGTGCTCCGTCGGATCGGGCCGGCCGCTGCGCCGGCGGCTGGAATGGACCGAGGTCGGGGCGCTCCGCATGGAGGTGCCCGGTTCGTGGTCGGAGTCCCGTGCGCTGGCCTCGACGGCGGGACCGGCG
>JAOUGG010000666.1 GCA_029857855.1 Acidimicrobiia bacterium
TTCGGCCTCAACGGCAACACCGATGGCGCGCTCGAATGCCAGGAGATCGAGACCGTTGGCCACGGCGATCGCCTCGCTCCCCTCCGTCAGGCCTCGTACGCCGAAGTACAGCAGGGCGGCTCCGACGATGAACCCGAACTGTACGGCGAACTCGAACAGCCGGTCCCCGACCGACGCACGCATCGTCGCTTCGACTTTCGACATCCTCAACCTCCTCTGGCGACCCGGGGACCGTGCCCGACGCCGTGCGGACCCCATTGGCATCACCTTCGCGCCCGGTGAGGAGATCCGCCATGAGGGACAACCCAGATTCGACCCTGAGTCGGCCCTGAGTAGGACCTCAGGGCACCAACACGATCGCGGCCAGCGACCCGCAGTACCGCACCGTCGGTTCGGCTGCCTCAGTTCCCGGCCGCAGTTCCACTCGCTCCCTCATTTCCGCTCCTCATTTCCGCTCCGATTTCCACTATGGCGATGGTGGAATTGGGTCGGCCCATAGACTGGAGCCATGGCTGACGGCCCGCTGTTCGAGATCGACGATCTACATGTGTCCACTCCCCCGGTCGAGACCGATACCGGTTCCGAACCCGGAGTCGAGATCCTGAAGGGCGTTTCGCTCACCATCAATCCCGGCGAGATCCACGCGCTGATGGGTCCGAACGGATCGGGCAAGTCGACGCTCGCCTCGACGTTGCTCGGATCACCCGAGTACGAGGTCACCTCTGGGCGGGTCGTCTTCCGGGGTGACGACATCACCGACTGGGACACTGACATCCGGGGCAAGGCCGGACTCTTCCTGGCCTTCCAGTATCCGCAGGAGATCAGCGGCGTTTCGGTGCTGAACTTTCTCCGGCAGGCGCTCAGCGCCCGCAAGGGCGTCGAGATGAGCGTGCTCGAGTTGCGACTGTCGTTGATGGAGTGGATGGAGAAGCTCTCGATGGACTCGGCGTTCATGGAGCGGTACGTCAACGAGGGCTTCTCGGGTGGCGAGAAGAAGCGAAACGAGATCCTCCAGATGGCGGTGCTCGAACCCGAGATGGCCATCCTCGACGAGACCGACTCCGGCCTCGACATCGATGCGCTGAAAACCGTCGCCGAGGGGGTTCGGGCCATCAAGGACGAGCGCCCGCAGCTCGGAACCCTGGCCATCACCCACTACCAACGCCTGCTCGACCACCTCAAACCCGACTTCGTGCACATCCTGATCGACGGTCGGATCGTCGCCTCCGGCGGCATGGAGCTGGCCGCCCGGTTGGAGTCCGACGGATACGACAGCTTCAAATGACCGACTCCGACGCCTCGACCATGTCCGGTGCCTCTCAGGGGCTCGACGTCGCCACCATCCGCAAGGACTTCCCCATCCTCGATCAGGAACAGAACGGCCGGCGGCTGGTGTTCCTCGATTCGGCGGCGTCGTCGCAGCGGCCCCGCCAGGTGATCGAGGCGATGGCCGACTTCTACAACACCAGCTACGCCAATGTGCATCGCGGCGTCTACCAGCTGGCTGAGCGCTCCACCAACGCCTACGAGCAGGCTCGACGCAAGACGGCCCGGTTCATCGGGGCGTCGAATCCCGCCGAGGTGGTGTTCACCAAGAACGCAACCGAGTCCATCAACCTCGTAGCCGGAAGCTGGGGCCGGGCCAACCTCGGCCCTGGTGACGCCGTCGTTCTCACCATCCTCGAACACCACGCCAACATCGTGCCCTGGCAGATGCTGGCGGCCGAGAAGGGTTTCGAGATCCGTTGGATACCCGTCACCGACGACGGCCGCCTCGATCTCAGCACCCTCGACACGCTGGTCGACGGCGCGAAGCTGGTGTCGTTCACGGCCATGTCGAACGTGACCGGTGCGATCACTTCGACCGATCATGTCATCGCCGCGGCCAAGGCGGCCGGTGCGATCACCGTGCTCGACGCCTGCCAGTCGGTCCCCCACATGCCCACCGACGTCACCGAACTCGGCGCCGATTTCGTGGCCTTCAGCGGTCACAAGATGTTGGGACCGACCGGGATTGGTGTGCTGTGGGGTCGGGCCGAGCTGCTCGAGTCCATGCCTCCGTTCCTCGGCGGCGGTGGCATGATCCTCAACGTCACCACCGAAGGATTCCTACCCGATCAGCCGCCCGCCAAGTTCGAGGCCGGTACCCCGCCGATCGCCGAGGCGGTGGGGTTGGCCGCCGCCATCGACTACCTCGAGACCTTGGGGATGGAGACGATTCGTGAGCACGAGGTCTCCCTGACCGCCTATGCGCTCCGCAAGCTCACCTCCGAGCTGGGCGACGACGTCACCGTCCACGGCCCCTCCGAGCCTGCGGCCCGGGGCGGCGTGCTGTCGATCGAACTGGCCGGCGTGCACGCCCACGATGTGAGTCAGGTGCTCGACGAGCAGGCGGTGTGCATCCGTCCCGGTCATCACTGCGCCAAGCCCCTGATGAAGAAGCTTGGTGTGCCGGCGACCGCTCGGGCCAGCCTGTACGTCTACAACGGTGAGGACGACGTCGACGCCCTCACCGAGGCGTTGAAGACCGCCCGCGACTTCTTCGCTCTGTAGGAGGCAGCGGAAAGGTGGATCTCCAGCGCACCCCAGCCCAGCCAGAGAGTTTGCGAAGCAAACTCGTGAAGCCGCTCCTCCGGATCGGCGTCTAGGATTCGCCCTGTACGAAAGGCCAAATCTGTATGTCCGGTCTTGAAGACCTGTACCGCGAGATCATCCTCGATCATTACCGCAACCCCCGCAACCGCGGGGAGCTCGAGTCACCGCCCGCCCACCGCAGCGAGGGTTTCAACCCGCTGTGCGGCGACGAGGTCGTCGTCTACATCGACGTCGACGACTCCGGCACGATCACCGACATCAAGATCGGTGGCCAGGGTTGTTCGATCTCCCAGTCGGCGGCCTCGATGATGTCGGCCGCAGTGAAG
>JAOUGG010000668.1 GCA_029857855.1 Acidimicrobiia bacterium
TCGTCCAGACCCAGATCCGCGACGGATCGCCAAGCCCTGCCGAGCTGATCGCTTGTTTCGACGCAAACGCGCGGCGAGGTGTGAACGGCATCACGGCGCTGCGGCAGGTGCTGACGCCGATGTTCGCGCAGGCCGACGTCGAGGCCTCCGCGCTTGAACACGCGCTCGGCGGCCTTCTCGAGACTCACGGGATCCGAGGTTTTGTGAGCCAGTACCGACCACCGTGGTTCGACGGGATCCGCGGTGCCGTCGACTTCGCCGACCCCGAGCTTCGCATCGTCCTGGAAGCCGACGGCCGACGGTGGCATCGCCGGGATCAGGAAATGGCCATCGACCGCAGGCGTGACCGGCTGGCTGCCGCACACGGCTGGATCACGTTGCGTGTGACCTGGGCCGAAGTGGTGCAGCGCCCCGCGAGTACGGCAGCGGAAATCAAGGCGGCGGTCGACCGCCGGGTCGCCGAAGCGGGAGCGGCCTGACCAATCTCCATTCTGTTGTTCTGCCGTCACTCCGCGTCGCTGAGCGACGCAGGGGAACGGCGAAACGAGCGTGGGCGGGTGCAGCGACGGTCAGACGGGGAACCAGCGGAGCGACTCGAAGTCGTCGCTCAGGTTCTCGGTGCGCTCGGGATGGGCCTCGCAGCCGGCCGACAGCATCTGTTCCTCGGCCTCGGCCAGGAAGTCGGCCAGGCTCTTCGAGGTGGCGTGAACCCGGTGGTCGGCATGGGTCATCACCCCGTCGGCGTAGCTGATCTGATCCAGGCTCATCGGCGGTGTCGTCGGGCCGTTGTGGTGATGCCACAGACCGGAGGCCGGCTCGAAGTCATAGCAGTTGACGAGCCGGTGTCCGTGCGAAGCCACCGCCTCCACGGCGGCCAGGATGTAGTCGAACGTGTCCTCGTCGATGAAGTAGTTGAAGTTGACCCGCACCCAGCCCGGCTTGATGCCTTCGCAACCCTCGGTGATCTCCCGCTCGAACGCGTGCGACCGGTCGAGATCGATCCCAAGCAGGCGATGCCCGTAGGGTCCGGCGCACGAACAGCCGCCACGAGACTGAATGCCGAACAGATCGTTGAGGATACCGACGACAAGGTTGTGGTGCAGGTAGGGGTAGCCGGTGGTGTCGCCGGACCGGACCACGAACGACACGATGCTCAACCGCTCGGCCTCCCGGCTGCCGAGGATCTGGATGTTGGGATGTTGCGACCAGCGATCGATGGCCCGGCGGACAAAGCTCTCCTCCCGTTCCCGAATCGTGTCGACGCCAACCGCCTCCTTCAGTTGGAACACCAGCCCGGCGCGGATCGATTCGACGATGGCCGGCGTGCCGCCCTCCTCCCGGTGTTCGACATCGGTGAGATAGTCGTGCTCGCTGGGGTTGACGTAGGCCACGGTGCCGCCGCCGGGCACCACCGGAACCCGATTGGCGAACAGCGCCTTGCGGGCAATCAACAGCCCGGGCGTGCCCGGTCCGCCGATGAGTTTGTGGGGTGAGATGAACACGGCGTCGAAATGGGTGCCGGTGCCGAGCTGTGCGCTGCCCATCTTGATGTCGACATACGGGGCGGCGGCGGCGAAGTCCCAGAAGGCGTAGGCACCGTAGCGGTGGAGCAGCGCGGAGACCGCCTCGCAGTCGGTGATGATCCCGGTGACGTTGGACGCCGCCGAGAACGAGCCGATCAGCAAGGGTCGTTCCTTGTGGCGGCCCAGCTCGGCCTCGAGGTGGACGAGGTCGATGTGGCCATCCGCGTCCTCGTTGATGGTGACGACCTCGGCGATCGACTCCCGCCAGGGCAGCTCATTGGAGTGATGCTCGAACGGCCCGATGAACACCACCGGCCGCTCGTCAGCCGGGATCTGCTCGCTGAAATGGTACCGGTCGTCGAGCGCCGACGGGATGGCAAGACCGAGCGCCCCGATAATTTTGGCGATGGCGTACGTCGACCCGGAACCGCAGAACAGCACCGCATGTTCGTCGGTGGCGCCGACGCAGCGCCTGATGATCTGGCGCGCCTCCTCCCGGAACCGTGTGGTCTGCAAGCCGGTGCCGGACGATTCCGTGTGGGTGTTGGCGTAGAGGGGAAGCACCGCCTCCCGCAGGTAGTCCTCGATGAAGGAGAGGGCACGGCCCGAGGCGGTGTAGTCGGCGTAGACGACCGGGCGGGGTCCGAACGGGCCGCTGACCACGTCGTCGCGACCGATGACACTACGGCGGATCGTTTCGATCAGTTCGGAGGTATCGGTATCGGCGGTGACGGTGGCTCCGTGCTCATCGACCGTGTCGTCGCTGCCGGAGGGGGCACCGTTGGTGGACTGTTCGACCGAGCTGGAAGCCATGGTTAGAGCATACGCGGCCCCCTTGGGGCGGCGTCGTTTCGACCGGCGGTGCTCAGATGGCTCGCCGCGACAAAGGATACCGACAACGTCAAGATGATCGCCTTGTCATCCGGGACTGCCGACGTAGAAGTACGGATCGAGCACCGACACCTCCGAGATGCCGGTGACGGGAAAGCCGTTGAGTCCGGCCGCCTCCCGGATGGCCTCGGGATTCGGTCCGTCGTACACGCAGAAGGTGCGGCGATGGTCGGAGGTCACGAAGGACTGAACCCAGGTGACCCCGACCTGGCCGTTCTGTTCGACGACGCCCGACATGGCCTTCCCCCCGACGCCACCGACGCCACCGACGCCACCGCCGGGTAGCGACACCGCTGCACAGCCAACCTTGGTCTGGGCCGACGAGTTCGACTCCTTCGACGGCACCGTGTGGCGCCGGGAGCACTCCACCTACGGCGACGGCAACGGCGAACTCCAGTGCTATCGACCGGAGAACGTGGCGGTGGCGGGCGGCGCGCTGATCCTGCGGGCCCGCACCGAGAACTACACCTGTCCCAACGGCTCGACCCGGGACGTGACCTCGGGG
>JAOUGG010000667.1 GCA_029857855.1 Acidimicrobiia bacterium
TGCGCGACGGCAGGCAGGTCACCGAGTTCGTCGACGGCATGTTGCCGTGGGCCGTTCGGCGCCCCGTCGCCGTGTTGCTCGACGAGTACGACGCCGGCCGACCCGACGTGATGTTCGTGATCCAACGGCTCCTCGAGCGCGACGGTCGGTTCACCCTGCTCGACACCAACGAGGTCATCACCCCGCACGATCGGTTCCGGTTCTTCGCGGCCACCAACACGGTCGGTCTGGGTGATCTGAGCGGCCTCTACCGGGGGACAAACGTCTTGAACCAGGCCCAGATCGACCGGTGGAACATCGTGGCTCGGCTCGACTATCTCGAGCCCGAGGTCGAGGCCCGGGTCGTCCTCGGCCAGACGCCGGTGTTCGCCGACCGGGCCGATGCGGCCGGGCTGGTGGCGGGTATGGTGGCGGTGGCCGGGATGACCCGAACCGGGTTCGCAGCCGGCGACCTCTCCACCGTCATGTCGCCCCGGACGATCATCAGCTGGGCTGAGAACATCGTGACCTTCGGTGCCGTCGAAACGGCCTACCGGGTCTCGTTCGTCAACAAGTGCGACGAGGCCGAGGCGCCGATCGCGTTGGAGTACCTCCAGCGGGTCTTCGGGTAGCGGGGTCGACACGAATGGGTGGAGGCGGTCCGACGCCGAGCGGCACCTCCCGCCTACTCGATCGACTGACCTCGGCCGCAGTGCGGGCCGTCGGCGCGGAGCCGATGGCCGAGCTGCGGGGCGGTCGCGTGGAAATCGCAGGGCGACCGATGACGCTGGCCGTGCCCCACCTGGTGGGCGATCTGACCGGGGCGGAGCTGTTCGAGCGGCGAGGGGTGGCCGACGCGCTCGGTCTGCGGATCCGCCACAGCGATCTCGATCTGCACCGAAGGTTGACTCCCATCGAACCGCTGGAGCGGATCGTGTTCGACATCGCCGAACAGTTCCGCTGCGAGGCGTTGGCTCCGCTCGAGTGGCGGGGCTCGATCGGCAACCGCGACCGGGCCTTCGAGCGGTGGAACGAGTCGGCCCAGGTCGGGCGGTTGATCGAGACCGGCGTCGGGCTGCTGATCTTCACCGTGACCCAGATGTTGCGGCAGCGGCTGCTTGGGCGAGCGACGACCGAGCGCGTCGACGATCTCATCGAGACCACCCGAGGCAATCTGGCCCGTCTGATCGGCCATGCGCTGGCCGAGTTGCCGGCCCTCATCACCGACCAGGCCGCCTTCGCCGCTCCGGCCCGGGAGATCGCCCGGCTCGTGGCCGAGATGGCCGGGGACGCCGCCGAGCTTCGTGTCGATCGAGCCGACGACCGGGCCCGCCTCCTGATCCCGATCGACTGGGACGCCATCGACTACGAACTCTCGGGCGCCGACGGCCCGTCACCGGCCGCGCCCGGCACCGATTCGTACCGGGCATTCACGACGGCCCATGATCGGGTGACGACCGGCGAAGCGCTCTATCGGCCCCGAACCCTTCGTTCGCTGCGGACCAGGTTGAACGAGCTCCAGGTCGCCCAGACCGTGAGCGCGGCCCGTCTCGCCCTGCGGTTGCAGGCCCTGTTCGCCGCCGACACCGTCGACCATTGGGTCGGCGGGTTCGACAGCGGCCGGCTCGACTCGTCCCGCCTGGCCAGGCTCGTGGTCGACCCGGTCGGCCCGATCGTCTACCGGCGGCCGCTGTCCCGGCCCGCCGCCGACACGGTCGTCACGTTCCTCGTCGACACGTCCGGGTCGATGAAGGTCCAGCGCCATGAGAGCCTGGCCGTTCTGATCGACACCCTGGTGCGCGCTCTGGAGATGGCGGGCGTCGCCTCCGAGGTGCTGGGTTTCACGACGTCGACCTGGAGCGGCGGACGCTCGGCCGACGACTGGCGGGCCGCCGGGGCGCCCGGCGACCCCGGCCGGGTCGCCGATGTGCTGCACATCGTCTACAAGTCGGCCGACCAGACCTGGCGGCAGGCCCGGATGGGATTGGCCGCCATCTTTCGCACCGACCACTACCGGGAGGGCGTCGACGGTGAGGCCGTCCGCTGGGCCACGAATCGGTTGGCCGCCCGCGAGGAGCGACGCCGGGTCCTGGTGCTCGTGTCCGACGGCCTGCCGATGGAGACGGCGACCGCCCGGCTCAATCCCGACGGCTACCTCCTCGACCACCTCGCCGCCGAGTGGCAGCGGGCGGCAACCCTGGTCGAGGTCGGCGCGATTTCGCTCGACCACGACCTCTCGGCGGTACTCGCCCCGTCGGTCACCGTCAACCTCACCGGAACCCTGACGGTCGGCACCTACTCGGTGCTCGACACGCTCTTCGGCTGATGTTCTCACTGCAATCGCGACCACCGAGCTTCTGTGCGCCCTCGGCCCGAGTTCCCGGGCGCTGACCGCACACTTCGATGGTGGGTGGGTTCAGGCGGTGGGGCCCTACCCGGCGAGCAACTCGAGAAGGTGGTCGGCCGAGCGGGTGTTGAGGATGCGGTCGGCCTCGATGCCGGCGAGCGCCGCCTTGTCGCACCCGTAGTTGACCCATTCCAACTGGCCGGGGGCGTGGGCGTCGGAGTCGATGCTGAGGCGGCAATCCCATTCCAGAGCCAGCTCCAACAGCTCCTCGGGCGGATCCTGGCGCTCGGGGCGGCAGTTGATCTCGACCGCCGTATCGAAGCGGGCGCAGGCCGCGAACACGTAGTCGGCGTCGAACCGGCTCGGTTGACGTTTGTTGCCGAGCACCTTGCGGTTCGTGCAATGGCCGAGGATGTCGACATGGGGGCTGGCGACCGCCCGGACGAGGCGTTTGGTCATCTCGTCGGGATCCTGGTGGATGCGATGGTGGACCGAACCGATCACCACATCCAGCCGGGCCAGGAACTCGTCGGGCAGATCGAGGCGACCGTCGTCGAGAATGTCGACCTCCATGCCGGTGAGGATGCGGAACG
>JAOUGG010000669.1 GCA_029857855.1 Acidimicrobiia bacterium
GCCACCCGTTGTTCCAGCTCGGCGATCCGCTCGGTCAACGCCGCCACCGCTGCCAGTGCATCAACGGCTGCGATCTGGGCTTGCGGCGTCGAAGCCGGTTCGTCGCCCGACGGGGCGAGGATCGGAGCGCCCATGGTTTCCGCTCGGGGCGACGCGTCAACGGTCGCCAAACCGGCGGTCGGCACGGCGAATTGGACGCCGCCGGAGGACGGGCTCGAGCTGCCGGCGCCCGAGCCGACCCCGCCGTCGAGCAACTGAATCCAGCGGTCCTGTGACTGCCCCGATTCCCGGCCGACGTTGCGCACCAGGGGCTCGTCTCGGGCCGCCAGCGAAGCTAGCGTGTCCTCCACCGCGGTGAACGCCTCGTCACGATCGCCGGGGAACACGCCATACCGCTCGGTCCGGGTGCACAGCTCCCCGGCCGACTGCGGGCCACGCAGCGCCAAGACCGCCAACAGAGCCTGTTCGGCCTCGCTCAAGCCGAGCCGCTCGTCGATGACGTGTTTGTGTTTGAACGCCCGGTTGCCGACGCCTCGAACCGACCGGGCCCAGCCCCCATCTCGCAGACTGAGCATCGTGCGGTCGATCAGCTGGCTCGGATAGTCGACGACCGGGTCACGGCTCGTCTTCTGGTTGCAGGCGTTGGTGAGCGAATTGGTGGTGAGCGGGTACTGGTCGGGGGTGGTGAACGACTTCTCCACCAGGCAGGCCAGCACCCGCAGTTCCTCGTCGGTGAGCACCGATTCCATGGGTAGCGATCCTACCCGTCGAGATTCACTGCATCTGCACCCGACCGGGTGCGACTGGTTCACACTCAACGGATGCCGAGTTGGGTGTCGGCCCCCTGCGGCCGTCCCTCGGCCAGCCGTAGGAGCGCCGACGCAGGCGTCGACACCGGTTCCACCGTGCGGGTGATCAACAGGTCGGTGTCGAGTACGCCGTCGGTGAAGCTCGGACCGAACGGCCCCCACCACGCTCCGTCGGCCGAGAACGTCAACTCCGCCGGGAACTCGTGGAACGCCAAGTGGGTCCCCATGTCCCCCTCGGCCGCCCGTCCCCGGTGGATCACGGGGCGCACGATGTGGTCGTCGTCGGTGATCCCCCAGCTCCGATGCAACGCACACAGGTCGTTGTGCTGCTCCGCGTCGAGCCGTCCGTCCTCGACGGTGGTGGCGATGCGGACCTTCACCCCGGCGTCGACCAGGCGGGGCACCAGGTCGACCACCTTGTTGAAGTTCTCCTCACCCCGCATCTCGTCGTTGAGATCCGGCTGGGCGGCATCGAGCGAGATCTGGATGGCCACGTCATGGCCGGCCAGCTCCGTCGCCCGAGCGAACCGTCGAGCACCGAACACGGTGCCGTTGGAGATGACGATCGTCGGACCCAGCGCGGCGAGTTCCTTCAACAGATCGACCATGTAGGGCAACAGGAAGGGCTCACCGCCCGTGATGCCGAAGTCGGTGTAGCCGAGCGCCTTGGCCTCGGCGGCCAGTCGCAGGATCTGCTCGGGGTCCATCGCCCGCTTGGCCACCGTCGGCGAGGATTCGGTGAAACAGTAGGTGCAGGCGAGGTTGCAGTGGTAGTTCGAGTAGAACCACACCCGGCCGGGGATAATCCCCGATTGGATGGCCTCGGCGACCGGATGGGCGGCAGCTCGAACGGCGTCGGCGGCCGGGGCGGGGGCGGTTGCTGTGGCGGTCATGATGCGACTCCGATTCCGGGCTTCTGGTTGCCTGGAGAGGCCAACACCGCTTCATGTTCGGGAGTTTCGGCCCTCGATAGCCGAAACTCGAGGCGCCGGGCACCGTCCCGGCGCACCGAGACGTGAGTTCCGGGGTTGAAGCTCTCATAGCCCCGCTTGGCCAGCGCGGCGATGGTGTCGTTGGACGTGGGCAGTTGCAGCCCGGTGGCCAGACGGTTGAGGAGGATCGTTGCGCCGACGGTGACCGTCAGCTCGACGAGGCGGTGGTCGCCGAGCTGCTGCTTGGCCTCGGCGCTTGTCGAGGCGTCGATGGCACCGGTGCCGGTGGAGACGGCGTCGACCCAGTGGACGAGAGCCGTCTCGACCGGGTCGGTGAACACGTCGTCGGTTGGTTGGGGGCACTCCCGAAGGGCTCGGACCTCCCGCCCCGTGAGTCCGCTCTCGAAGGCGACGACGGTGTGGGCGTCGATACAGAACCGGCACGACAGGTTGGCCGACGTCCGGAGGATGGCGATCTCCTTGTGGCGGAACGAAACCGACGAGGGCCCGAGCGCCGCCCCGATGAACGGGAGCGTGGCCTCGCACAGTTCCGGCACCTGGGCCAGGGCGCCGACCAGCGGACCGGGATCGCCGTCCGTGTAGAGATCCCGCAGCAGAAGCGGGCTCGAGGGGGCGTCGATGAGGTCGATGAGTGGCATGTCGGGTCTCCTTGGCAGGTGTTCTCGTACGGTCAACCCTAAAAAATCCCGGCCCCCGGGTCTTGGGGGATTCGTGGAGACTTCTTGGAGAGTCGACCGGCGCCCGTTGGTGTTTGTTGCGATTTCATGGCGACGCTTCTTGACACGTGTGGGAACAGGTCGACTAGTATCCACACGGTTAGAGGCGGGGCGTTCTACGAAACTCAAGAAAGTGAGATGGTTACTCATGTACACCAAGCTGCGGCTCTCTCTCGGAGCCGCCCTCATGCTGTGCCTGGCGGTGGTCGTCATCCCGATGTCGGCTGACGCGGCATCAAAATCGTGCGACACCCGTGTCAACAACACCGTCGCCAAGCTCGTCGAGTGCGTCACCCTCGAAGGCGTTCGCGAACACCAGGCGGCCTTCCAGGCCGCAGCCGACGCGAACGGCGGCATCCGTGCCGCCGGAACACCCGGCTATGACGCCACCGTCGACTACGTCGTCGGCGTTCTCGAGGGCTCCGGCTACGACGTC
>JAOUGG010000670.1 GCA_029857855.1 Acidimicrobiia bacterium
GACCGGGCGGATGGCCAGGTCGTCCATGATTCGACGCCGCTCTTCCGGGGAGCAGGTTCGGTGCCACCATGGTCGCCTGAGCAGCGGCCCGGGGACGTCGTTCGATACCGACCCGGACCTCGGTGTCGCACCCGGAGTGGAAGCCGGTCCCTTCGGAGCCGTCGGTTGGATCGCCTCGTCGGGTGAGTCGGTTGTATCGGCAACGGCCACGATGTCCAATTCTAGCTCCGGTCCTGCGCTCCGTTCGGCAGGCCGACCGGCGGTTCCACGGGTTGGCCGACCGATTTACGCGGTCCCCACCCGGCTACGATGGGTCGGCGGAACAAAGACGGGTAGGTATGGGTGACCATGGAAGTCCGCCTCGGTAATCAACAACGGCATTCGATCACGGCGGTGCTCCTCAGCGCGGTCGTGGTCATCTTCGGGCTGGTGATCGTCGACATCGTGTCGAGCCCGGAGCCCGACCCGCTCGTCGGCGCCCGGACCGAGGCCATCGACACGTCCTCGACCTCCGCTGATGTCGAGGCCTCGAAGGCGGCGGATGACCTCACCGCCGGTGTCGCTCGCAGTAATGCCCGATTCACACTCGATCCGGACGTCACCGTGATGGAGGTTCAGGTCGGGGCGTCGACGTCGTCGACGACGGCCACGACGGCGGCCCTCCGCCGGATCACCGAGGCCACCGTGGTCACCAGCGCCTCGTCCACCTCAACCTCGACCACTTCGAGCTCCTCCACAACGACCTCGTCCCCGACGACCTCGTCCCCGACGACCTCGTCCCCGACGACCTCGTCCCCGACCACGACAACCACCGAGCTGCCGGCGACGAGCTCGACCACGTCGACCACCAAGGCCGATCCACCGGGAAAGCCGTCCACTACCGTTGTCGACGATGAGACGACGACAACCAAGAAGTGTCGAGCCAATCGACCCGAGTGCCGCAAGCCCTGACCGCGGATCGCGTTGACCGATCATGAGGTGATCACCGAAACGGGTAGGCCGCCCCTGCCCTTCGGAGTGAAGATCCTGCTGTCGGCGCTGTTCGCCAGCTCAATGGCCAATCGCGCACAGCTGGTGGCCCTCGGCCTGCTGGTGTTCGACGTGACCGGCCGGGAGATCGATCTCGGTCTACTCGGCCTGGCCGAGTTCGCCCCCTTGTTCATCATGGCGCCCTTCAGCGGATCGGCGTCGGATCGTTTCGATCGCCGGGTGGTCTACCTTCTGGGTCTGCTGGTGGAGATCGCCGCCGCGGCCATGCTCCTTTTCTACGCCAGGAATCCGGCGGCCTCGATCGGTCCGATCCTCGGGCTTGTCGTGGTGTTCGGCATCGCCCGCTCGTTCGTGGCCCCGGCCAGCCGAGCACTGCCGATCGACCTCGCCCCCGCCGGGACCGTCGAGCGGGTGGTGGCGCTGCGCTCCGTGTCGTTCCAGGTGGCCGGCATTCTCGGCCCGATTCTCGTCGGCCAACTGTTCCGGTTCGGACGATGGTGGCCCTTCCTCGTGTCGGTCATCGGTTTCAGCATCGCGGCGCTGACGCTCCAACTCGTCCCTCAGTCCGAGGTCCGCCGTCTCACGACACCGAAGGGCCCGCGGCAGGCGATCCGCGACGCGATCGACGGACTGCGATTCATGCGCCGATCACCGGTGGTGTTCGGCGCCATAAGCCTCGATCTGTTCGCTGTGCTCTTCGGTGGCGCAGTGGTGTTGCTCCCGGCGATCGGGGAGAAGCGCCTCGGGGTCGACGAAGCAGCGGTCGGCATGCTCTATTCGGCGGTCGGGGTCGGTGCGTTGATCACCGCGTCGATCCTCTCGGTGAGACCGATCCGCCGCCGGGTCGGTCTCTCGCTGTTCGCGTCGATCACCGTCTTCGGGCTCGCCACCATCGCTCTCGGGCTCACCACGAACTACATCGTGGCGCTGGTCGCCATCATGGCGCTCAGCTCCGCCGACGCCGTCAGCGTCTTCGTCCGGGCCACGATCGTTCCGCTGGCCACGCCAGAGGACATGCGGGGGCGGATCCTGGCCGTGGAGAACATCTTCATCGGTGGGTCGAACGAGTTGGGCAGCCTGGAGTCCGGGCTGACCGCCGGGTGGTTCGGCCTCGCCCCGGCGGTCGTGTTCGGCGGCCTTGGCACGCTGGTGGTGGTCGGCCTGTGGATGTACCGGTTCCCCGAATTGAGGCGGATCGACCGATTCGAGGAGGTTCGGGCCGGCCCGGCAGCCTAGGATTCCAGACTGTGGCAGACAAGGTGACGTTTCTGGTCGATGACCTCGAAGGGGTCGAGGGCTACAAGCTGGTGACCGGCCTGGTCGTGCCCCGGCCGATCGGTTGGATCGGCTCGATGTCCCCCGACGGGGTTTACAACCTCGCCCCCTACTCGTTCTTCAACGCTGTGTCCGGGGATCCACCCACGGTCATCTTCTCGGCCGGCGCAGGCCCCGGCACCAGGAAGGACACCGCCGACAACGTCAGCGCGAGCGGTGAGTTCACCGTCAACATCGTGACCGACGAGGTCGCCGAGGCCATGAACGCCACCTCGGCCGCTCTGCCCGCCGACACCGACGAGTTCGCCCACGCCGGCCTCACGGCCGTCCCCGGAGTGATCGTCGGGGCTCCCCGGGTGGCCGAGGCCAAGGCGCAGATGGAGTGCCGGGTCACCCACGAGCTACACGTCGGGCGGGAAGGCGGCGGCAACCGACTCTTCGTCGGCGAGGTCGTCGCCATTCACGTCAACGACGATCTGCTCGACGGAACGCGGGTCGATCAGGCGGCGCTGGCCGCCATCGGTCGCCACGTCGGCAACGGCTACAGCCGTACCCATGACCTGTTCACCATGATCCGACCCGACTGACCACACGGTCGGCACGTGCGCTGGGCCGGATTCATGGGTGGGCGTCGGAGGTCGAGTCGGA
>JAOUGG010000671.1 GCA_029857855.1 Acidimicrobiia bacterium
GGTCCCCTCCTCAACGTCGACCACGCCGGCCCGCTCGAACAGAGACACGCACTCCCCCGGGCGGCTGAAAGGGAGGACGCGGGCTTCGTCGGGTGCGTCCGGATCGTCGCCCAGCGCGGCGTCCCAGAACATCCGCAACATCTCCATCTCCTGCGCATAATCCCAAACACAAACGCCAATGCGACCGCCGGGCGACGCAACCCGAACGAATTCGTCGAGCGCCGCAACCGGATCCGATACGAACGGCAGGACCAGTTGGGCGAGGACGGCGTCGAATTCGGCCACCTCGAACGGCAACGATTCGGCCCGTGCCGGTACGACCCGGACACCGGGATGACGGGCGCCGCAAGCGGCAACGAAGTCCTCCGACGGATCGCACGCCGTCACCGCTCCAGCCCCGAGACGGTCGACAAGCACGGCTGTGAGCGCGCCGGGACCGCAGCCGACGTCGAGCGCAGTCAGGCCTGCCGTGATCCCGGCAGCATCGGCGAAACGTTCAGCCAACGGCACCGAATATCGACCCATGAACCGGTCGTAGGCGGCGCCGTCGACACGAAACGACCTCGCCCCTTCCACCTGGTCCATCACACACCATCCTCTCCCGGAGCAATGCCCCGAGATTCGACGGATTGCACCGTCTGACGTGAAGCGAGCGCGAGGCACGGAGCCGCTGGAGCTGGGAGGGCGATGGCCGTTGCGGCCACCGATCCTCGCCTCTGCCCGCGAACAGTACTCCTGTTTCGTCGCCCGTGCATCCAATCCTCGCCGAACCACGCCAGGGCCGTCGGGGAATCGAGATCGACACCATCTCGCCCGGGAAACGAACCGGGTACCGTTGTGAACGATGACCAATGCCGTCGAACGGAGATCGGCACGATCCGCCGATTGGCACGGCTGGCTGCCGGTGTGGTCGCTCGGCCTCTACACCATCACCGCCTATGGCACGTGGGCCTACGCCTTCGGCGTATTGATCGAACCGATCAGTACCGAGACGGGGTGGTCCACCAGCTTTCTCGGCTCGGTGTACGGAGTGGCCATGCTGTTGACCGGGCTGTCGGCCTTCGGATCGGGACGGCTGCTCGACCGGTTCGGCCCGATGGTCCCGCTGGGCCTGCACGCCGTCGTGGCCAGCGGCCTGATGCTGGCTGCGGTCTCGGTCGAGCGTCGGTGGCTGTTCGGCCTGCTGTTCGCGTCCGGCGCCGGGTTGAGCGGCGCCACCGGCTTCTACGCCATGACCACGGTGATCGCCGCTCGGTCCCGACCCGATCGTCCCGAGCGGGCGATCGCGGTGCTCACCCTGATCGGGGCGTTCTGCTCTCCCATCTACCTGCCGCTGACCGCCTGGCTGCTCACCGTTTGGGACTGGCGCACCGTGGCTCGGGCCCTGGTCCTGGCCGGGGTGGTCGGTGCCGCCCAGGCCGCGGCGATCACAGCCCGAGTGCGGCTGGCCCCCGAGGACGAGATGGGCGGTCCGGTGCGACCGTCGGCCCGTTCGCTGGACGCCGTCAAGCGGGCCGTGGTCAAACCGGAGGTCCGGCGAGCGCTCATCGTGTACTTCCTGGCCGGTGCCGCTGCCGGCTCAATGTGGGTGTACCAGGTGCCGATGATGGTCGGCGCCGGGTTGGGGATCGGGCTGGCCGGCACGCTCGCCGGATTCCGTGGCTTCTGCCAGATCTTCGGGCGGATGGGGCTGACCGGGGCCGTCGAGCGCCATGGCTCGGCCCGGCTGTTGCAGGCCGCGTACCTCGCTACCGCCGCCGGCGGCATCGCCCTGCTCATCGCCAGCATCGCCGGGGCGGACTCGACCGCGCTGGTCGTCGTGCTGTCACTGGTGTTCGCCCTCTTCGCCGGTACCGGATTCGGTGCCTCCAGCCCTCTGCAGGCCATCCACGCCCGCCTGCATTTCGACCCCGGTGATCTCGGTCTCCTCATGGGCTTACAGGGGGCGGTGTTGGGGCTGGCCGGTGCGGCGGGCCCGATTGCCGGCGCATTCCTTCGGGACGCCACTGGCACGTGGACTCCCACCATCGCCGTGGTAATCGTGATCCTCGTCATCAGCACGGCGCTGCTCCGCCCGGCTCGCCGACGGCCCAGTCCAATCCAAAATTTGCAGCTGAGGCGGGACTGAGTCCCGCCTCAGGCATACAGAACGGGAGGAGGGGTCAGTCGAGGAGGTCGGGCTGGTCGGCCACGATCTTGTCGTACAGCGGCTGGAAGCTGAACCAGCCGGCAAGGTGGGAACCGACGATGTCGTAGGCCTGCTGCACGCCGTCCGGATCGATCTCGACCGGTGTCCCGGCCGCCTCGGCCATCAACTGCACCTCGCACGAACGCTCCAAGGTGATGTACCACCACGCCGCCTCGTCGACCGTATGGCCGACCGTCAACAGACCGTGGTTGCGAAGGATCGCCGCCTTGTTGTCACCGAGCGCCACGGCGATACGTTTGCCCTCCTCGACGTCGAGGACCACGCCCGTGTAGTCGTCGAACAAAGCGTGATCGTTGTGGAAGGCGCACACGTCCTGGGTGATCATCGACAGCGGGCGGCCGAGCGTCGACCACGCCCGCCCCTGCTTGGAGTGGGTGTGGGCCGCGGCCACCACGTCGGGGCGGGCCTGGTGGATCTGGGAGTGGATGGCGAACGCCGCCTGGTTGACAGGCCAGTCACCCTCCACCACCGCACCGTTGTGGTCGACCAGGATCAGGTCCGAGACCCGGATCATGTCGAAGCTGAGCCCGAACGGGTTGACCCAGAACAGGTTCTCGTGTTCGGGGTCGCGGGCGGTGACGTGACCTGCCACCCCCTCGTTGAACCCGAACCGACCGAACAGGCGGAAGGTGGCGGCCAGTCGCTGCTTGCGGTGCAGCCGCTCGTCGTCGACCGAGGCGAACTCCGGCATGGTGTGCGGCGT
>JAOUGG010000672.1 GCA_029857855.1 Acidimicrobiia bacterium
GATCGGCGACGGCGGCGACGGACCCGGCCTCTCCATGCGACCCCTCGGCGCCCCCTGCGACGACAGCGAGCCGTGGGAGCCGGGCCAGATCGCCAGCGGGCCCGACGAGCCCAATCGATTCCTTGCCGAACCCTTCACCCTCGTCGACGCCGTCGACCTCGATCCCGCGTTCATGGGCTTGTTGACACCGGCGTTGTTGAACTTGACGTCGAGCTTGCCAAACGCCTCGACCGCCTTGGCGATCATGGCCCGGACCTGCTCGCGTTCGGTCACGTCGACGGTGGCCGCCATGACCTTGGCCCCGTTGTCGGCCGCTCGCTTTTCGTTGGCCGCGGCCACTTCGGCCGCCTTGTCGCCGTTGAGGTCGGCGAAACACACGCGCCGCCCTCGATGAGCAGCGCCTCGCCGATCGCTCGACCGATTCCCTGCGCGGCACCGGTCACGATCGTGCTGCGTCCCGTCATGCTTCCCACGTCTTGTGCTCCTTGCTCCGGTTTGCGTGTGTTCGTAGTCAATGAGGATGGGGAGGGAGACCGGAGCGCTGGATCAGCTACCCGGTCGGAGCCGCCGTCGATCGACGGACCACCAGCTCCGGCGCCAGCACGACCCGATCGGTCGTCGACTCGGCGCCGTCGATGTAGGTCAGGACGAGCTCGGCGGCCAGACGGCCGAGTTCGTAGCCGGGCAGACGCACGGTGGTCAACGGCGGCTGGATCAGGTCGGTGAGAGGGCTGTCGTTGTAGCCGATGACCGAGATGTCGTCCGGCACTCGGATGCCCCGTTCCCGGAAGGTGGCGATGGCGCCGATGGCCATCGTGTCGTTGTGGGCGAACACCGCCGTCGGCGGTGTTCCTCCCCGGTCCAACAGCTCGGTTGCGAGCTGACGACCGGCGTCGATCGTCGGCAGCCGGATCGACAGCCGGTAGTCGTCACACGCCGCTCCCGCCGCCTGTACCGCGTCGCGAAATCCCTGGGCCCGACCCTCGAACGACCAGATGTCCTCCGGTCCTTCCAACTGGGCGATTCGGGTGTGGCCGAGCCCGAGCAGGTGCTCGGCGGCCAACCTGCCTCCCGTGATGTCGTCATGCGAGATGGCAGGGATGCCGCTGCCGGGAAGGTCGCGCACGGCCAGCACCAGCGGGACCTCGCGGGCCACCCGTTTGAGCAGAGCCCGGTCGCCGTACCGACCGGCCGTCGTCACGATGCCGTCGACCCGCTGGGCCAACAACTTGTCGCACACCTTGGCCAGCACCGACGACAGGTCGCGGGTCTCGGCCATGATCGGTAGCAGATCCCGGTTTCCGAGCGTGCCTGCGATTCCCCTGAGCACCGGCCCGATGAAGGGGTTGCCCAGGTCGGCCACGATGACACCCACCGTGCCCGTACGGCCTCGGCGAAGCGCCGAAGCCTGCAGATTGCCCCGATACCCAAGTTCCTCGGCCGCCGCCAGCACCCGGTTGCGGGTGGCTGCTCGGACCAACGAACTCTTGTCGGCGCTGAGCGCCCTCGATGCGGTGGATACGTCGACGCCGGCCCGTTCGGCCACGTCCTTCAGGGTTACGGTTGCCACAACAATCTTTGGTACCAGAGAATCCAGCGAGAGAGACGAATGTGTCACGGTCGGCGTACTCGTTGCAGTGTTGGATGAGGGTGTTGGATGAGGGTGTTGGATGAGGGTGTTGGCGGCGTTGTCGCCGGTCGCCTTGACCGACGGCATGAACTCGACGAGACGATCGCCCGGGTTGTTGGTCAGGATCTCATGGGCCACGGTGACCGCATGCTCGCCGTCCCACGAGGACGACTGGAAGACGGTCCCGTCGAGCTCGCCGGAAACCACCAGCGGGTTCCCGAGGAACGTGTTGCCGATGGAGGTGATCATGAGCGTGGACGGGTCGATGTCCCGGGCCTTCGGTGTTGAGCCTGGATCAGCCCGTATGTCGGTTCCGATCCCCGTGTGTCGAGTCCGATCGTAGTGCGAAATGCAATCGATTGCAAAAAAAATGGCAGACAGTGCCCCTCGAAGGTGGCCAAGCTAACAGAAATAGCCACCAGACCGAATACGCCTTCTTGCAATCGATTGCATCGTGATCTACCATACCGTTCCACAGAACCTGAAGCGCGGTGCGCAGCCCTTGATGTGGTGCCGTGGCAACGATCGATGGAGGAGCGAAGCCACATGGCCGAATTCGCAATCGCAGTGACCCCCTCACCCGGCTCGATGGCCGTCGACTTCGAGGAGCGGGTCAACTTTGATCGCCTGCGTCAGTACCGTCTCGGCCGGGTCCGAGCCGCGCTCGACGCGTCGACGGCGGGTGCCTTGTTGTGTTTCGACACCAACAACATCCGCTACACGACGAGCACCCAGATCGGCGAGTGGGCGCGTGACAAGATGACGCGTTTCTCGCTCCTGACCCGCGAGGGCGGCGATCCCATGGTGTGGGACTTCGGGTCTGCCGCCGCCCACCACCGCTTGTACGCCCCCTGGCTCAAGCCGGAGAACTGCCGGGCCGGCCTCAACGGTCTTCGAGGAGCCATCCCGCCCGACAACGGGCTGTTCATCCGCACGGCGAAGGAGGTGGCCGGGCTGCTCCGGGAGGCGGGCGTGGCCGACATGCCCCTCGGCGTCGACATCGTCGAACCGCCCATGCTGTTCGCCCTCCAGGCCGAGGGTCTTACCGTGATCGACGGTCAGCAGATCATGCTGACTGCCCGGGAGCTCAAGTCCGACGACGAGATCATGCTCCTCACGACAGCGGCGGCGATGGTCGACGGGGCGTACCAGATGATCGCCGAGGTGCTGAAGCCAGGCATCCGGGAGAACGAGGTGGTCGCCCTCGTCAACAAGAAGCTCTACGACCTGGGGTCGGATGACGTCGAGGCGGTCAACGCCGTCTCCGGCGAACGGTGC
>JAOUGG010000674.1 GCA_029857855.1 Acidimicrobiia bacterium
TCGTCGCCTCGGACCGTCATGGCCAGGCCACCGTCGGTGTCGAGTATCGGCTCCAGCACGAACTCGGTGTCGGCCCACTCGGGATCGGGCAGCTCCTCGGTGCCGTTGCCGGCGGCTTCGGCATTGCCGGTCGTGGCGGTCGAACCCCGCCCGGGGGCGGTCGGTTCGGCGGTGATCACCCCACTCCCGTCGCCTGAAGCGTCGTCGGCGACGCACCCGGCGGTCATCGCCAGACAAACGACACCCAGCAGGAACAGGAACGGAACCTTCACCAAGAGATGATTGGCGACGAAGGGATAACCTTGAGATTCGTGATGCAATTCGGCTCCAAGACGACCCGGTCCGATGCCGTTGGCAACATCGGTCGCGCCGGTCGTTACATGTTGGTTTCTGCTGTCAACGTGGCCAACCATCAGCTGGTCCTCCAACTGGCCCTGTACTTCTTGGGCTGGAGTGGAGGTTTGGCCAATGCGTTCGCTGCCACGACCGCGGCTGTCCCTGCCTACTTTATGAGCCGACACTGGGTTTGGGAGGTGCGGGGCCGCTCCAGCATGCGGGGCGAGATTCTGCCCTTCTGGGGCATTGCTCTGCTTGGGCTGGTGGTTTCGAGCCTGACAGCGGAGGCGGCCGACCGGCTCTTCGACCATGCGCTGATGGTGTCGGTCGGCAGTATCGCCGGCTACTTCATCGTGTGGGTGGCGAAGTTTCTGCTGCTCGACCGGCTGTTCGACGGCAGCCGGGCCGCGGCCGACGAGCAGTCCGACGACGCCCTCGTCGGCGAGGGGGTGTAGGCGTTGGCGTCCTCGACGACACCGGGTTGTCCGTCCGACCAGCCGTTGACCGAGGCGGAGCGGTCGGCAGCCGAGGCCGCCCGAGGTTTCATGCCGCCCGACGAGGGGCTGGCGCTCGCAGCCGCCGCGGCGCTGGCCGACCTCAGCCTTGGTCCGATGCTCGAGATCGGCGGCTACTGCGGCAAGTCCGCCTGCTACCTGGGTCCTGTCGCCGGCCGGGCCGACACCGTGTTGTTCAGCGTCGACCATCATCGAGGGTCGGAGGAGAATCAGCCCGGCTGGGAGTGGCACGATCCTGATCTCGTCGATCCCGACCTCGGCCTCATGGACACGCTCCCGGAGTTCCGTCGCACCATCCATGAGGCCGGCCTGGAGTCGGTGGTGATCCCGATCGTCGGTGAATCGGTGACGGTGGCCCGCCACTGGACCACGCCGCTCAGCCTGCTCTTCATCGACGGTGGGCACGGGGTCGAACCGGCGTCGAACGACTACGAGTGGTGGATGCCCCACGTTGCCCCCGGCGGACTGCTCGTCATCCACGACGTGTTCCCCGATCCGGCCGACGGCGGGCGTCCCCCGTACGAGAACATCTATCTCCCGGCGCTGGCCTCAGGTCGGTTCCAGCAGCGTTCGGTCACCGGCTCGCTCCGCGTCCTGCAGCACTACTGAACTCGGCCCCAACCCGAACTGGCAGATTCTGCGCGCGCCGTGCGCACGCGATCGCCACCAGATCTGGGGAGGAAGGCCGAAGGGGGTCTGGTCAGGCGTGGTCGGTGAACAGGGTCGCCGTCGGTGAGGTGCCGTGGAGGGCATCCGCGGCCAGAATGACGGCCGCCGCCGTGTAGGCCGAGCGCTCGTCGGCCGGGAAGTGGACGAGTTCGGGGTAGACGATGCCGGTGAAGTAGCCGCCGTCGTGATCCCGCAGAGCGTTGGCCCATTCGAAGAGCCGAAACGCCTGCTGTCGCTCACCGGCCGCAACCAGGGCGATCACGCACTCACAGGTCTCGGCCGCCGTCACCCACGGCCGGTCCGACACGCAGCGCACGCCTTTGCCCTCCATCACGAAGTCATCCCACCCGTCGGTCATCCGCTTCGCCGCGTCGTCACCGACGACGGCCCCGGTGAGCACCGGATAATACCAGTCCATCGCCCACCGATCCTTGGGTTCGAACACCTCGGGATGGTGGGCGATCACCGCCACCAGCCGTTGCCGGGCCTCGGTCCAGTGGTCGTGATCGAAGCCGAGTTCGGCCGCCACCCGCTCGGCGCAGCGGAGACTGTGGCTGATCGACGACGACCCGGTCAACAGGGCGTAACTCCAGGGATCGCCGTCAGCCCTTTGGGCCCAGATGATCTCGCCCCGGGGTCGCTGGAGTCCGAGCACGAAGTCGACGGACCGTCGAATTGTCGGCCAGCAGTGCTGCAGAAATCCCCGGTCCCCGGTGGCCAGGTAGTGGTGCCAGACGCCGGTGGCGAAGTAGGCGATGCAGTTGGTGTCGAACTTCGAGTCCTCGATCCCGTCGTCCAGGTAGTAGTTGTGCCACGCGCCGTTGTCGAGCTGGATGTCGATCAGCCACTGGTAGGCCTTCTCGGCCTCGGCCCGCAACCCGACGGTGGTCAACGCCATGGCCGTCTCCACGTGGTTCCAGGGATCGGCGTGGCCGCCGGGGTACCACTGGACCATGCCCGACGGGAGCTGGAGCGAGGCGATCCACTCACCGGAGCGGCGCAGATCGCCGCCGCTCACCACCCCGTCGACGGTCGGGATCACGGTGGCCGCCTCGTTCGCCCCGGCGTCCATCAGAGGGCCGGACGGTCGGCGTAGATGACCAGGCTCTTGCCCAGCACGGGGTTGAGGAGCCGATCGGCCGTGCGGGTCAATGTGGGTGCTTTCACGATGTCCCAGGTCAGCAGTTTGAGGTAGCTCTTCACCAGCGGGTTGTCGGCGTTGTCGATGCCGACCGCACACTTGAGCCACCAGTACGGGCTGTGGAGGGCGTGGGCCCGGTGGCTCTCACCAGGCTCGAAGCCGACGGAGGCCAGCTTGGTTCGCAGCTCGGGCTGGTGGTAGATCCGCACATGGCCGCCGACTGCCTTCGGTGCGTGATAGGCGTC
>JAOUGG010000673.1 GCA_029857855.1 Acidimicrobiia bacterium
ACGAGATCACCGAATTCGAACTGGCGCCCGGTATGCCATACGACCTCGATCTCGGCGTGATCGGAACGGTAGCCGGCGCCGTTGACTCCATCCAGGAGCAGATCGGCCAAGCGGCGACCTATGAGAGCGACAATGCCGCCGACGCCGAGCGCTTCATCAACTCCCTGCAGCTGTCGCCGTAGACTCCGCTCGTGCCCGACAACGAGCTCACCATTCTCAGCTGGAACCTGGCGATGTTCGAACGTTCGGCCGATGCCCCGACCTACTGGGGTCAGTCCGACGTGGAGGCGAGCGTTCGGGAGACGATGCTCGCCGTCAAACCCGACATCGTGGCCTACCAGGAACTCCCGGGCCTGGTGCCGTTCGTCGAGACCCACGACATGGTTCGGGCCAACCCCCGCAGCCACAGCGGCAACCTGGCCACGCTCGTCGCCCACTCACTGATGACATCGAAGCCGGAAGCGGTGACCGTAACCCGTACCGGCCTTCTCACCGTCTTTGCCGACCGCGACCTGACCGTGGCCAACGTGCATCTGGCGCCGGGCCGCGGTTCGGCGGAGCAGCGTCGGGAGCAGCTCCGTGTGGTGATGGAGGCGAGCCCGACCGACCGGGTCGTCGTGATCGGCGACACCAACACCCGGGTCGACGAGGAGGACACCTTCTCCGAGCTCGGACTCGACGCTCCCCGACCCCCCGGTCCGACCTGGGACGGTCACCGCAATCGCTTCCGCGGCCCGAGCGGCGCTTTCCGGGCCTACTTCACCCGAGCCCTCACCGCCGGCCCCGTTTCGATCGTCGATCAGCGGATTCTCGATGACCCCCTCGACGTCGACGGTCAGCGGTTCCATCTCAGCGATCACTTCGCCTTGCTGATCACCGTCGCCTGGTAGCCGGCCGATGCCCACGACGTTAAGCACACCTATCAGGTAGAGTTGCTGGCATGACCGGCTACACGTCCCCGGAGCACCACCCGGCGTTCGAGGAGTACTGCGAGACGATCTTCGAGCTGGCCGAGGACGGGCTCCAGGTCATTCAGGCCCGTATCGCCGAACGCCTCGACGTGTCCCGACCCGCCGTGTCGGAGATGGTCCGGCGGTTGGCCGACGAGGGCCTCGTCGTCACCAGCGACGGCGGTGTCATCACGCTGACCCCGAGCGGGCAGGCTCTGGCCCAGACGATGGTCCGCCGCCATCGCCTCGCCGAGCGGTTCCTCACCGACGTGCTCAACCTTTCGTGGGCCGAGGCCCACCACGAGGCCGGCAAGTGGGAACACGTCATCAGCCCCCGGGTTGAGGCGGCCATCGTCGAACAGCTCGGCGATCCGACCACCTGCCCGCACGGCAACCCGATCCCGGGGTCCGACTACGTGGAGCCCGAACTCGTGCCACTCGTCGAGGCCGACCGCGAGGTGGCCATGGTCATCACCCGCATCCCCGAGGAGCTGGAGTTCACCCCCGGGTTGCTCGAGTTCCTCGAGGACAACCACGTGCTGCCAGGCACAACGGCCAGGGTCCTCGCCATCTCACCCGACGGCACCACGACACTCGAGGTCGAGAACAAGATTGTCGGTATAAGTGCGTTCACCGCCGAACGCATCATGGTCAGCCAGCGCGGTTAGGCACTGGCGCGGCTGGCACCGACGCGGCTAGGAACCCACGCAGTGGTTGACCAGCCGGCCGACGCCCTCCACCTCGACCACGACCTCATCGCCGGCCGACAGAAACTCCTGCGGGTTGCGGGCCACACCGACGCCCCCGGGGGTCCCGGTGGTGATGATGTCGCCCGGGTCGAGCGTCATGATGCGGCTCAAGTCGGCCACGATCTCCAGCGGCCCGAAGACCAGATGCTCGGTCGAGGACTGCTGTTTCACGACACCGTTGACCGTCGTCGACAGGTTGAGACCCCGGCCGTCGCCCAGCACCTCGGTGGTGACGAGCGCCGGCCCGACCGGCGTGGTCGATTCCCAGGTCTTGCCCGCCACGTACTGGGTGGTTCGGGTCTGCCAGTCGCGAACCGACACGTCGTTCAGCGCGCAATAGCCGGCGATGGCGGCCAGCGCCTCCTCAGGACCGGCGTTACGCACCGGTCGGCCGATGACGAGCGCCAGCTCGCACTCCCAGTCGATCGACGTCGACGCCTCGGTCGGGGGTAGCACGATGTCGTCGTTGGCGCCGATCAGCGCCCGTCCGTACTTGGCGAAATACGTCGGGTGATCGGGCGGGGTGCGACCCATCTCGGCGATGTGATCGGCGTAGTTGACGCCGACGCAGATGACCTTGTCCGGACGGGGCACGATCGGAGCGAGATCGGCTCCGGCACGGGCGATCACCTCACCGCCGTCGTCGGTCGCCGCTTCGGCCAGCCCGTCGTCGGCGAGCAGCTCCTTGACCGTGGGCCAGCGCAACAGGACGATGTCGTCGCCCTCGATCCGCCCCGCTCGAAGTGCGCCGTCGTGTCGTACCGTCACCAGTTCCATGGACTGTGATCATAGCCAGCCTTTTCGCCGTGCTCGATCTGCGTCATACTTGCCTCCGATCCATTAACACGTGCCCCGACACCCGACGGAACGTGTGACATCGTGAGGTATGCCGATGGGCGACAAGATCGCTCGCAGTCTGGCCGAAAAGGGACATCATTTCGTTCGAGCCGGCCAGGAGACCCACCATCTGGGAATGGGCCCCGGAGCCGAGCTCGAAGCCCAATGGCTGGCGGCGGGCTTGACCCTGCCCGATCTCGACGACTTGAGACGCTACCGGATCGACCGGGTGCGCAGCCGGCTGGAGGCGATGGGCTACGACGGCGCCATCCTCATGGACCCGATGAACATTCGGTACGCCACCGACACCACCAACATGCAGGTCTGGGTGATGCACAACGCCTCCCGGTACGCCTGGGTCGGGGTCGAC
>JAOUGG010000102.1 GCA_029857855.1 Acidimicrobiia bacterium
CGTCTACCGGTTCGACGACCCGTCGGCCAGTTGCGCCCTTCGCACCGAATTCCGTTTCGACGCCCTCTGACCCCTGTCGAGGCGACCAAGCCCACCCTCAGCGGGGGTGCGGGGTGCGGGCCGCGGAGGCTCGGCTAGGACGACGCCGGCAGCTCGCCGGTGTCGAGCAGCGCGACGAACGCCGCCTCGTCGAGAATCGGAACATCCAGTTCCTCGGCCCTCGAAAGTTTGGAAGCGCCGGGCTCGTTTCCGACCACCAGGGCCGTGGTCTTCTTCGACACCGAACCCGGGCTCTTGCCGCCTCTCGCCTTGATGGCGTCGGCCACGCCGTTGCGGCTGAACCCCTCGAGCGAACCGGTGACGACGATGGCCATGCCCTCCAGGGTCTGTGGTTCCGAGGATGCCTCGGGACCGGTCAGGTTCACTTCGGCGGCGCGGAACTTCTCCACAAGGGCCCTGGCCTCGTCGGTGGCGAAATAGGCGGCCACGCTTCCGGCGATGGTGGGTCCCACGCCGTCGACCGCCGCCATCTCCTCGACGGAGGCGGCCATGATCGCGTCGATGTGACCGAAGTGGCTCGACAGCAGCTCGGCGCCCGTCGGACCCAGGTGTCGGATGCCGAGGCCGACCAGCAGGTTGGCCAGCGGACGCCCCTTCGAGGCCTCGATGGCCGAGGCCAGGTTGTCGATTGATGTCTGACCGAAGCCGTCGAGGGCGGCGATGTCGTCCCACGGCAGGTCGTAGATGTCGCCCGGGTCGGCGATGAACCCGTGCTCCAGGAACAGCGCCACCCGACTCTCCCCAAGCCCCTCGATGTCCATCCCGCCCCGGGAGGCGAAATGGCTGATGCGGGCATGGCGTTGAGCAGGGCAGACCGGATTGACGCAGAACGTGTGCGCTTCGTCCTCCGGACGGACCAGTTCGGTGTTGCAGGCCGGGCAGTGGGTCGGGAACTTCCAGCGGCGCAGCCCTTTCGGCCGTTCCGACAGCACCGGACCAAGGACCTCGGGGATGACGTCGCCTGCCTTGCGGACGATCACGGTGTCGCCGGGGCGGACGTCTTTCAACCGGACCTGGTCGTCGTTGTGGAGCGTGGCCATCTGCACGGTCGAGCCGCCGACGAAAACCGGTTCGAGCACCGCGAACGGGGTGGCCTTGCCGGTGCGGCCGATCGACACCTCGATGGCCTTGAGTTTCGTGGTGCGCTCTTCGGGCGGGAACTTGTAGGCGATCGCCCAGCGGGGGGCCTTGGCCGTTGACCCGAGCGCGTTCTGCCGGGTGAGGCCGTCGACCTTGACCACCGCCCCGTCGATCTCGTAGTCGAGGTCGTGACGATGTTCGAGCCAGCGGTCGGCGAAGGCGGCCACATCGTCGATCGTGGCCGCCTTGCGGCGCTCAGGATTGACCGGCAGACCCAGTTCGGCGATCCAGTCGAGCGCCTCGGAGTGGGCGGCGAGGCTGGGGCCGCCCTCAACCGCACCGAGCTGGTAGGCCCAGAACGCCAGACCTCGGGACGCGGTGATCGACGGATCCTTCTGCCGCAGACTTCCGGCCGCGGTGTTGCGGGGGTTGGCGTAGCGGGGCAGGCCGGCTTCGGTCTGGGCCTCGTTGAGCGCCTCGAAGGTGGCGATGGGCATGTAGATCTCGCCTCGGACCTCGACCACTGCGGGCGGCTTGCCCGACCTCTTGTTTGCAAGGGTGTTGGGGATCACGGCGATCCCGGTGACGTTGGCCGTGATGTCCTCTCCGACCCGGCCGTTACCCCGGGTGGCGGCCTGGACGAGGCGACCGTTCTCGTAGCGCAGCGAGCAGGCCACGCCGTCGATCTTCAGCTCACAGGTGTAGCCGACGGGCGCGGCGGCCGAGTCGAGATCGAGGCCGCGGGCCACTCGGTTGGCCCAGCCCGCCAGCTCGTCGCGATCGAACGCGTTGTCGAGGCTCATCATCGGCACGCTGTGGGTGACCGGGGCGAACGCCGTGCTCGGCGCGTCGCCCACGGTTCGGGTCGGCGAATCGTCGGTGACGAGTTCGGGATGCTCCGCCTCCAGCCGCTGCAGCTCCCGGACCAGCATGTCGTACTCGACATCGGGGATCTCGGGGGCGTCCTGACGGTAGTACCGGTCGTTGTGGTGACGGATCTCGGCCCGCAGCGCCTCGATCCGCCCGGCCGGGTCCTCCGCGGATCCCTCCGGTGACTCGTGCGGTGACTCGACGCTCTGATCGTTGCTACCAGCAGCCATTCCCCGATGGTAGCGAGCCCCCCTGACGCTCAGTTCGGTGGGATTCGGGCACACTGTGTGACGTGAATCGCGACCAGGCGCAGTTGTGGGCTTTGCGGCTGCTGTGGTTCCTCGCTCCCCTGGCCGCCGGCTCGCAGCTCCGAGGTTCGCTCGACGGGGTCGGCACCCCGGGTCGTTGGCTGATCGAGGGTGCCCTGTGGCTCGGCTGGTTCGTCGGGGCGGTGGCAACGCTCACCCCCCATCCGGTGAGCCTCACGATCATCCGTTGCCTGGCCCCGACGGTGGCCGGTACCGGCATGCTCTTCGCCGTCTCGGTCGGCTGGACCCGAGGCCTCGCGGTGACCGTCGGCTACGGAGCGCTCCTCACCGCGATCTCGCTGCTACCGACCGTCGGGGATGTCATGGTCAACGGCTCGGCCTACGGTTCCGAGCGGCGCATGGCGCTACGCACACCGGCCGTCGCCTATCTGGGGCCGATTCCGATCGCCTGGTTTATGGTCTTTGCCGGCCTGACCGGCTGGGCGCCGGCCTTCAACGCCGTCCATCCCGTTGCCGGTGTCGCCGCGGCAATCGTCGGTGCCGTGGCGGTCTGGTTCGGAGGCCGGCTCCTCCATCAACTGGCCCGACGCTGGATCGTGTTCGTCCCGGCCGGCTTCGTCGTGCATGACCCGTTCCAGCTGGCCGAACCCGTGCTCCTCCCCCGAGGTTCGATCAGCCGCCTCGGCCCGGCCGAAGTCGGATCCGATGCCGACGGGCTCGATCTGTCGGCCGGATCGCTCGGATTGGCGCTCGAAGCGGAGACCGGGGAGCCGATCACGTTCGGCGTGTTACGGAACCGGAACGTCCAGACGACGAAGGCAAAAAAACTGGTGTTTTCGCCCAGCCTTCCGGGAGCGCTTCTCTCCGAAGCCCGGATTCGGGGTATTAAGATCAAGGGGTCGTCGGGCACCGATTAGTGACTCGGCGACATCCGCCGAAACCGAAAGAGCCGCACATGGAAGTCCTCGTCGACAACGAGACCCTGATCATCGACGGCAACGAAATAGGATGCGACAACTCCGCGGCGCTGCTCTCGTGGTCGCTTCGCCGCTCCCATGACCGCCGCCTGGCCCAGGTCGACACACCGAACGGCGGGTCCGACGCCGCGATCATCGCATTCGATCTCCGCATCGACCTCCTGGCCGACACCGTCTGGCTGGAACTGACCCGAGGCATGGAAATCGACATCTCGGGCTATGAGCCACTCACCGGATCCCGGATTCCACTGCGGGCGAACATCGCTCGACTTCTTCGCTCGAGGGTGCTCGATCACACCTATCGGCTGCCACAATAGAACGATGACCCTGCTTCATGATCTCGTGGCCGAGAAGGGCTTCCTGGTCCTCGACGGCGCCACCGGAACCGAGCTGTTCCGTCGAGGCCTGCAGTCGGGAGATCCGCCCGAGGCGTGGAACACCGACCGTCCCGAGGTGATCCTCGACGCCTACCGATCCTACGCCGAGGCCGGGTCGGATCTCATCCTCACCAACACCTTCGGCGGCACCCGGTACCGCCTGGCGCTCCACAAACTGGAGGAGCGGGTCATCGAGTTGAACAAGGAGGCGGCCCGTCTGGCCCGAACGGTGGCCACCGAGGTGGAGGCCGCCACCGGGCACAAGATCCTCGTCGCCGGGTCGATGGGCCCGACGGGCGAACTGATGGAACCGTTGGGCTCGATGTCGGCTCAGGCCTGCACCGCGGCGTTCGCCGAGCAGGCCGAGGGCCTGGCCGCCGGAGGCGCCGATCTCCTGTGGATCGAAACCATCAGCTCACTGGAAGAGGGCGAGGCCGCCGTGGCCGGCGCCCGCCAAGCGTCCGATCTCCCGATCTGTCTGACCATGAGCTTCGACACCGCTGGTCGAACGATGATGGGTGTGACCGGAACGGCGGCGGCCGAGTTGGCCACCCGTCTCGGTATCGACGCGGTCGGCGCCAACTGCGGCAACAACCTGGCCGACACCGAGGCGGCGATCGCTCAGATGCGGGCGGTCAACCCCGACATCCTGATCATCTCGAAGGGCAACGCCGGAATTCCCGAGTGGCGGGGCACGGAACTGCACTACGACGGCACCCCCGAGGTGATGGCGGCCTACGCCGCACGGGCCCGAGACGTCGGCGCCCAGCTCATCGGCGCCTGCTGCGGCAGCACACCCGAGCACATCGCCATGATGCGGGCCGTGCTCGACGGCGACGAGCCGGTACCCGAGGTCGAGATCGTCGCCGCCACCACCACGCTGGTGGCCAAACCCCGCGGCGGCCGCTCGAGCCGGCGGGGCCGACGCAGCCGCGACTGATGTAAGGGCGCTGATTCAAGGGCGCTCATTCAGGGCCACTGGCGCAAGTGCGCTGATTCATCGACGGTTGGCCGCGGCCTTGGCCAGGCGGTCCATCACTGCGCTCAACATGTCACCGTGGCTCGGGGCGACCACGAAGAGCCTCGTAACCCCTGCGGCGTCGGCCGCCCGGAGCGTGGCGTAGAGACCCGCCGCGTAGCCCGACGCGTCGCCGGGCAGCGACCAGTGGCGACGGCCGTCGACCGGTGGAGCGCCGCCCGGCCGAATCTCGGTGCTGATCAGGCCGTCGCCGGGTCCGAGTTCGACCTTCGCCGGCTTCCCACCGTCGAGCAGAATGACTTCGGCGTCGGGCGCGTAGTGGGAGTTGAGCATCCCAGACGCTCGTGAAGGGCCGCCGCGCCCGTCGCGCACCGGGCGGCCCAATACAGCCTCCAGCTCCACAACCGAGATGCCGCCGGGGCGAAGCAGCAGCGGTTCGGGGCCGGTCAGCTCCACGATCGTTGACTCCACCCCGACCCGGGACGGCCCGCCGTCGAGTACGACGTCGACCCTGTTGCCGAGATCGGCGGCGACGTGGGCGGCGGTGGTGGGACTCACCCCACCGAACCGGTTGGCCGACGGTGCGGCCACCGCACCCGAACCGACGGTGCCGAAGGTGCGGAGGAGTTCGAGCGCCACGGGATGGTCGGGCATCCGCAGCCCGACCGTGTCGCGTCCGCCGGTGGTCTCAGGGACGATCTCCGGGCCCCGGCCGACGATCACGGTCAAGGGTCCGGGCCAGAACGCGTCGGCCAGCTTCGCCGCGTCGGGCGAGACGTCGGCCCCGAAGCGTTCGAGGTCGTCACGGTGGGCGATGTGGACGATCAGCGGGTGGTCGGCCGGACGACCTTTGGCGGCGAAAATCCGAGCCACCGCCTCGGCGCTCGTTGCGTCGGCGCCGAGCCCGTAGACCGTTTCGGTGGGGAACGCCACCAGGCCGCCGTCGGCCAGTATGCGGGCCGCCTTCTCGATCTCGGATCGGGCGGCGTGCGAGGCATCAACCATCGTGGCCGGCGGCCGGGCCAGCTGGCCTGCCGGTGACGGTCGACGGAAGGCGGGGCTCGACGGGCCCGGCGATGCCTCCCCCGACCACCGAGCCGTCGAGGTAGAAGACCACCGACTGGCCAACGGCCACCCCCTGCTGCGGTTCGTCCCACGTCACCAACACCCGGCCGGTCTCACCGTCGAGCCGAATCGCTCCGGACCGAACGGCACCGTGGGCCGAGCACTGGACGACGTGTGGTCCGCTGGTCGGGCCGTCGGACCACTCCACGGCGTCGACCCACTGGGCCGGGACGAGCAGCTCGTCGCGGGCCCCCACCGTCACCACACCGGAGCCGTGGTCGATGTCGACCACGTAGCGCCGCTGCTCGTCGCCACCGAGGTTGAGACCGCGGCGCTGGCCGAGCGTGACCATCTCGATCGAGTCGACACGGCCGACCTCGTCCCCCGAGCCGTCGACGAGCACCGCCGGTCGAAGGGGGATGCGATCACCGAGGAACACCTGCCGCCCGCCCACGGAGTGGATGAAACACACGTCCTGGCTGTCGGGCTTGTCGGCGGTGCGGAGTCCGAGCTCGGTCGCCAACTCCCGAACCTCGGCCTTCGTGAAGTGTCCGACCGGGAACCGCAGGCGGGCCAGCTGGGTCTGATCGAGCATGTGGAGGACGTAGGACTGGTCCTTGGCCTGATCGGCTCCGCGGGCGATCCGGAGCGAGCCGTCGGCGTCGGTGACGATGCGGGCGTGGTGCCCGGTGGCCACCTGGTCGAAGCCGAGCGCGTCGGCTCGACGGAACAGCTTGTCGAACTTGATGTGACGGTTGCACTCCACACATGGGTTGGGGGTACGGCCGAGCTGATGATCGGCCACGTACGGGTCGACGACGTGGCGGGTGAAGTCGTCACCGAAGTTGAAGACGTGATGGTCGATACCGAGTTGCTGGGCCACACGGCGGGCGTCGTCGACGTCGGATACCGAGCAGCATCCGGAGTCGCTGGCCCCGCCCCACAGTTTCAGGGTCACGCCGACGACGTTGTAGCCTTCGCGGACCAGGAGAGCGGCGGCGACGGACGAATCGACACCGCCGGACATGGCGACCAGGACGGCGTCCTGCTCCGCAGGTGCGACGGCCATCAGCCCCGCTCCCGCAGGCGTTCGACGGCCGGAGGCAGCGCGGCCAGGACGGCGTCGACGTCGGCTTCGGTACTCGCATACCCGAGCGACAGGCGGAGCGATCCGAAGGCCAGGGCCCGGTCGAAGCCCATGGCCGCCAGCACGTGGCTCGGCTCCATGGCTCCGCTGGCGCACGACGATGCGGCCGAGGCCATGATGTCGGCCTTCTCGAGGAGGAACAGCAGCGCCTCGCTCTCGATGCCCTCGAAACAGAAGTGGCAGATGTTCGCCGTCTTGGCCGCACGATCACCGGTCTCGATCGCGCCGGGCACAGAGGCGGCGATGCCGTCGGCCAGCCGGTCCCGCAACCGGCGGACCCGGTCGACCTGCGCCGGACGCTCCGCCACCGTGAGCTCCGCGGCCACGGCGAGGGCGGCGATTCCGGCGACATTGTGGGTTCCACCTCGGCGGCCCCGCTCCTGACCGCCACCCTTCAGAATCGGTGTCAGCTTGGCGGCTGACGGGCGACTCTCCCGCACGACCAGCGCCCCGACGCCCTTGGGGGCACCGAACTTGTGGCCGCTGATCGAGACCAGATCGGCCACCGAGGCCAGCTCGGCCACGTCGAGCCAGCACAGGGCCTGCACGGCATCGGTGTGGATCAGCGCCTGCGGTGCCCCGGCGCGAACCGTGGCTGCGATCTCGGCCAGCAGCTGGACGACACCGGTCTCGTTGTTGGCCAGCATCACCGACACGATGCCGAGCGCATCACCCTG
>JAOUGG010000732.1 GCA_029857855.1 Acidimicrobiia bacterium
CCTGCTCGGCGACCGTGGCCGCCAGTGCGTCGAGGTCGACGACACCGTCGGCCCCGACCGGCAGCACGATGCCGTCGTGGTATTCGACGGGGTCGAGGACGGCGTGATGTTCGATGGCCGGGCAGGCCGGTCGGCCCCCGAGGGCGGACACCGTGCCGGTGATGGCCAGGTTGTCGGCCTCGGTGCCACCGGCGGTGAACACGATCTCGCCGGGATTGCAGCCGAGGGCGTCCGCGAGACGCTCCCGGGCCTCGTCGAGCACCTGGTTGGCCGCCCGAGCCATCCGGTGGGCGCCCGACGGGTTGCCGAAGTTGTCGCTCAGGATCGGCAACATCGCTTCGATCGCCTCGGGCCGGACGGGCGTGGTTGCCGCGTAGTCGAGATAGTGGGTCACGGCGATGGGGCGGTTGGCACCGGGCGATGGAAGACGGCGCCGGTGACGATGATGATCACGTGTTCGGGACCGTCGAGGCGGGCTTCGCCGTCGACGATCAGGCTGTATCGGTCGAGGTCGAGGTCGGGGTCGGATCCGGTCCCCGGCTCGGTGGGTTGATCCCAGGCGGCCGGCGCCGGCCACAGCAGCGTGACCGTCGGCCGCTGGCCGCAGTTGCCGTAGCTGGTGCGCCCCACGCGGGCCCTCAGCTGGACCTGCCCGTCGGCCGCGGCCACCTCGAACGGCAGATGGGCGACGTGGGGTCGGCTGTCCATGATCGAGGTCAGGAGAAATCCACCACCTCGACGCACGATGTGATGGGGAAGCTCGGCCATGTCGACTCGGATACTCATCACCTGCCATCCTACAAGCGTGGGCTCGGATGGACCTGGGAGACATGAGACCGCCGTCGGTGGATCGACCGGCCTGCAACAGCTCGACCTGACCCGGCCCGATGCCTACGGACAGGCCTTCGACGACGTCTACGACGACTGGTACGGCTCGCATCGAACACCGGGGGCCAAGCTCGATGCCATGGTTCGGTTCGTCACCGAACGATGCCCTTCCGGGGTCGTCGTCGAGTTGGGCGTCGGCAGCGGACGGCTCGCCGTCCCCCTGCACCGGGCCGGGCTGCTGGTCATCGGTGTCGACGCCTCACAACCGATGCTCAGCCGCTGCCCGCCGTCGATTCTTCGGGTGGCGGCCGACATGGGCGGTCTCCCCTTCCGAGCCTTCCGAGCGCAGCGGGCACCTGACCGCGGCGCTGCCACCGTGGCCCCGACATTTCTGTGCGGCTTCAACACCCTGTTCAACGTCGGGTCGACCGACGGTCTTGACCGCCTGCTTGCGGCGGTGGCCTCATTGCGGGCCACGTTGATCGTCGAGATGCTGAACATCGAGGTGCTCCCGACAGAGCCGACGCGGTCCACCGACCTTGCGCCCTTCCCGGTCGACCGCGGCATCGTCGTCTCCTCGACCAGCGCCGATGTCACGAACCGACGCCTCGCCGGGCGGCACCTCGAGATCACGGACCGTGGGGTGGTCAGCCGTCCGTGGCTCCTCCACCTCGTCGGCCACGACGAGCTGGACGACCGGGCGGCGGGCCACGGTCTCCACACGGTCGAGCGGTACCGCTCATGGGAGGCCGAACCGTTCGGCGTGACCGACCACACGTCGATCTCGGTGTACGCACCCGATCTTCCGGCCGATCGACCACGCTAGGGTTGGGCCGTGGCCGATGTGGAAGTCAGCGTGATCATCGATCGAACCCCGGAGCAGGTCTGGGACTATGTCCGAGACATCTCCACCCACGTCGAATGGATGGTCGACGCCGTCGAGATCCGATTCCTCGGATCCCGGACCGCCGGCGAGGGCACGACCTTCGAATGTGACACGAAGGTCGGACCCGTCAAGCTGGTCGACGTCATGACCGTAACCAGCTGGATCGACGGCCGGGAGATGGGCGTCCGACACGAGGGAGTGGTGACCGGTGAGGGGGTGTTCCGACTGAGCCCTTTCGGAGCGGGCGCCACCGAATTCTCCTGGCGGGAATCCCTGCGGTTCCCGTGGTGGATGGGCTCCCGGATCGGAGCGAAGGTCTCCGGCCCGGTACTTGCCGCGATCTGGCGGCGAAACCTCGCCGAACTCAAACGCCGGGTCGAAGCCGTACCGGTGGTCTGAGCCGGATCACCCGAGTCCGCTGATCCGAGGGGATCATCGATCGGGCGTGCACAATCGGTCATACTGATGGCATTGTCAATCAGCTCGTTAGACAGAGGGGTCGCGGGCTCCTGCTTACGAGGAGACTTTTTCAATGCTGAAGGAATTTCGAGAGTTTCTCGACAAGTTCAATGTGATCCCGGTGGCCGTCGGCCTGGTGCTGGCCCTGGCCTTCGCGCCGGTCGTCGAATCCGTGGTCAACGTCATCCTGTCGATCATCGGCAAGGCCGGTTTCATCCCCGACGGTGACACGTTTGCCGGCTGGCAGCCGTCGGACATCCCGCTCGGGGGGTTCATCGCCGCCTTGATCAGCTTCCTGATCATGGCCTGGGTGGTCTTTATGATCATCAAGAGCCTGGCCCGCGCCGGAGCCACGACGGAAGCCGACTCCGGACCGTCCGCCGAGGAGGTGCTGCTCACCGAGATCCGCGACCTGCTCCGGGCTCGGCAGTAGCCGACCACTTTCGGGCGGTTCATTCGACCTCAGCGGCCACTTTCGCCCATCCGGCCACTGGATCGACAACAACACAGACGACCTCCGGTTTCCACCGGG
>JAOUGG010000675.1 GCA_029857855.1 Acidimicrobiia bacterium
AATAGGTACGTAGGCAACCAGGCCAAGTCGATACTGGAGATCAGATTGAAACCGTTGGCGGATAGTTGGTAGGAATCCCATAGTCCTCTCGCAGTTGTTGAGCCACGGTTTAGGATCGGCTCGCCCTGTCAGGTCTTGAGGAGTTCAGCGGTGAGGCAAGCGCAAAGCGGGTGTGCGAAGCTCCGAACCGCGATGCATACGAGGCCCGGGATCGGGGCGAAGCGCCTTCCGCCATGGCCAGCCATCAGGTCGCGACTGCCTGAATCTCCCGAGTCGGGACCGGGTTCGGCCACGTTGCCACCCGGTGATTCCTCAACTCCGCCGCCGGTTTGGCGATAAGAACTTTGTGTCTGCCGTTGTTTCAGAAGATGCCCTTCATGGAAGCCTGAAGGAGTTCCCTCTCGCCACCCTCTTGCAGAGTCTGGCCAACCGGCGTAGGACCGGGGCGTTGACTCTGGAGGACGGCAGCGAGATCTGGTTCTCCGATGGCCAGATCTACCTGGCCACCAGCGCCAAGGGTTCACCCATCAGCGCCGTACTGTTCGGAGCCGAGGCCGCGTCGATGCGCGACATCGAGTCGATGTTCGCCTCCGACAACGAGAACGGCAGCGTGATCGAGCAGCTGCTCGCCTCCCGACCCCAGGCCGAACCGGCCATCCGCCGGCTACTGCATGAATACAACCTGAACGCCCTGTTCGAAATGCTGGTCCCGTCCGGCGCCAGCTTCAGCTTCGAGTCGAACCGCAGGCACAAGCTGGGCGATCACTTCGCCCACGACACCACCACCCTTCTCGCCCAGGCCCAGCAGCGATTGGATATCTGGCGCAAGATCGCCGAGCGAATCCCATCGACCAACGCCGTGTTCCAGCTGGCGACCACCCTGCCCGACGACGCCGTCGAACGGTTGGTGACGGCCGACGAGTGGCGCTATCTGGCGTTGATCAACGGGCGCCACACCGTGGCCGACATCATCACCGCCACCGGGGAGAGCGCCTTTCGCGTCTGCTCGACCCTGTACCGGATGCTGCTCGAACGGATCGTCGACGAGACACAATCGGCGGCAAAGCCGATCCCCCGCCAGTAGCGGCGCCCACCGGCAGACGGTTACGTTCGCCTAATGCGCAGGCCCATGTGGGCAGCGGGTCGGTCACGGATATTCGGCGACTACTTGGCTACGCCGGTACGGCGATCCGATACGCCGTCGACGTGGACGAGCGGCTGCTCTTCGGGGAAGAACAGATCGAACGGCTTCAGGACGTCGAGATCGCCGATGGCGTGTGTCAGGATCTCACGTCAGTTCGGATCATCGCTCGATAGCACCTCTGGAAACGACCCTGATCAGGTGAGGGGTCGGTCGGTTGGACGGACCGGCGCCGGTAGCAGTGTAGACCCCATGAGTTCGGCGTCGACGGCGGCCGCGCAGGCCCGACCCTCGGCGATGGCCCACACGATCAGGCTCTGACCCCGGCCCATGTCGCCGCAGGTGAACACGCCGGGGCGGGAGGTCCGCCAGCTCGTGTCGCGTTTGAGCCGACCCCCCTCGACCTCGAGGTCGAGTTCGCCGATGACCGACGTGGTCTCCGGACCGGTGAAGCCCATCGCCAGGAGGACCAGCTCGGCCTCCAGCTCGAACTCCGATCCCTCGAGGGGAACGAAGCTGGGCCGGCCTTCGACGAACTGCACCTCGACCCGGTGACCCCGGAGATGGCTGACGGCACTGTCGGACCCGACAAATTCCGAGGTCGACACGGCATAGAGCCGCTCGACCCCCTCCTCGTGAGCGGATGCGGTGCGCATCATGAGCGGCCAGGTCGGCCAAGGCGTGGAGTCGGCGCGGTGCTCGGGGGGCTGGGGCATGATCTCCAGTTGATACACCGTACGGGCACCCTGGCGATTCGCGGTACCGAGACAGTCGGCGCCGGTGTCGCCACCGCCGATGATCACCACGGCCTTGCCTTCGGCCGAGATCGGCGGTCGGTCGAGATCGCCCTGCTGAACCTTGTTGGCCAGCGGCAGGTATTCCATGGCCTGGTGGATGCCGTTGAGTTCCCGACCCGGAACGGGGAGGTCCCGCCAATCGGTGGCGCCACCGGCCAGCACGACGGCGTCGAACTCGTCGGCCAGATCAGCGGCTGAGATCCGTTCGGGATGATCCGGAGGCCCCCCGACATAGGCGTTTGTCCGGAAGGTCGTGCCCTCGGCCTCCATCTGGCCGAGACGGCGGTCGAGGACCCACTTCTCCATCTTGAATTCGGGGATGCCGTAGCGCAGCAGCCCACCGATGCGGTCGGCCCGCTCGAACACGGTGACGTCATGGCCGGCACGGGTCAGTTGCTGGGCTGCGGCCAGACCGGCAGGCCCCGAACCGACGACGGCGACCGACTTGCCGGTCTTCTTCGACGGGATGACCGGTTCCACCCAGCCTTCGGACCAGGCACGCTCGATGATGTTGAGTTCGACGTTCTTGATCGTGACGGCTTCGGTGCTGATATCGGCCACACAGGCCGCCTCACACGGGGCCGGGCACAGCCGTCCCGTGAACTCGGGAAAGTTGTTGGTGGCGTGCAGCGCCTCGATGGCGGCATGCCACTCGTCGTGGTAGACCAGATCGTTCCAGTCCGGGATCAGGTTGCCCAGGGGGCAGCCGTTGTTGCAGAACGGGATGCCGCAGTCCATGCAACGCGACGCCTGGAGCGACACCTCATCGGCCGGCATCGGCTCGTAGACCTCGTTCCAGTCCTTCAATCGAACCATCACCGGCCGGCTGGTAGGGGTCCGACGTTGTTCGGTCAGAAACGCCTTTGGATCACCCATGTGCCGCCTCCATGATGGCCCGGATCGGATCGGTTCCGGCTTCGGTCGCTCGACGACGGGCGTCGAGCACCCGCCGGTAGTCG
>JAOUGG010000676.1 GCA_029857855.1 Acidimicrobiia bacterium
CCCGGCACCACTCGGATTCGGCCTGCTGCGATCCCCTCCAGGCCGGCCGCTGCCACCTCCTCGGCGCTCTGCCAGAAGAACTCGGGAAGGGCGCTCGGCCGGTACTGCGCCTGCTCCTGGAACTCCGTGCGGGTCAGGCCGGGGCAGAGGCAGCTCACGACGACGTTCTGTGGGCCGAGCTCGACGGCCAGGGCCTCGCTGAAGCTGGTGACGAAGGCCTTCGTCGCTCCGTAGGTGGCCGACTTGGGCGACGGTGTGAACCCGGCGATCGACGACACGTTCAGGATGCCGCCGCCGCCCCGATCGGCCATCGCCGTGCCGGCGGCGTGGGCCAGACGGTGAACGGCGCCGATGTTCACGTCGATCATGGCCGCCTCGCGGTCGGGATCCTGGACGAGGAAGTCACCCACCGTGCCGAACCCCGCGTTGTTCACCAGGAGATCGATCGGCTTCGAATGATCGGCAAGCCGGGACACCACCCGATCGAGATCCTCACGATCGCCCAAATCGGCCGTCAGAATTTCGACCCGGACCGGGTTCGGCCGGGCCGTCAGCTCATCGGCCAGAGCTTCCAGGCGATCCGTTCGCCGAGCCACGAGCACCAGATCGGTGCCCTGATCGGCGAGGAGACGGGCGAACGCCTCGCCAATACCGGCCGACGCACCCGTCACCAGCGCGCGTTCCCAGTTGCGGGTTCGCCCCGAGCGATCGTCACGGCTCAGCCGGCCGGTCATCGATCGCCTTCGTCGGGCGGGAACATCGTCTCGAAGAAGGTGACCAGATCGTCGGCCACCGTCTTCTTGCGCATCAACCCGACCTGAAGCTGTCCGCCCCGATCCCCGTATTCACCGGGCTTCCAGACACCGTGGTTGAACAGGCGCTTGAAGCGGACCTCCTGGCTTGCCTTGAGGGACACCGGTCCCAGCTTGGCGACGTGCTCGGGGCCACCGAAGCCGGGACCGCCGATGACGATCACCTCGGTGGCGCCCAGCCGGGCGCAGTGGGCCCGGATGCGGGCAACGTCGAGCAGGCGTTCGGCCGGAGGCGGAACGGGCCCGAACCGGTCCTGCCACTCGGTGCCGATCGCGTCGACCTGGCCCGTATCGGTGACGGCCGCCAGCTTTCGGTACGCCTCCAGCCGTTGGGCCTGCCCGGTTACGTAGTCGTCGGGGAGGTTGGCCGCGCCGGGCAGGTCGATCGTGATTTCGACCGGCGGTTCCGGCGCACGGCCGCTCAGCTCTGCGACGGCGTCGGTCACCATCTGGCAGTAGAGGTCGTAGCCGACTGCGGCGATATGACCGGATTGACCGGTGCCGAGCAGGTTGCCGGCTCCCCGAATCTCCAGGTCCCGCATGGCGATCTGGAATCCGGACCCGAGATCGGTGGCCTCGCCGATCGTCTTCAACCTCTCGTAGGCCTCCTCGGTCAACGAGGCGTCCTGGCGGGTGAACAGGTAGGCGTAGGCCCGCTGTCCCGAGCGGCCGACACGGCCCCGGAGTTGATGGAGCTGCCCGAGTCCCAGGAGCTCGGCCCGGTCGACGACGAGGGTGTTGACGGTCGGCATGTCGATACCCGATTCGATGATCGTCGTGCAGACCAGGACGTCGTAGAGACCCTCCCAGAAGTCGATCACGGTCTTTTCGAGCGTGCCCTCGTCCATCTGCCCGTGGGCCACGGCGATCCGGGCCTCGGGCACGAGGTTGGCCAGATCGTTGGCCACCTTCTCGATGCTCTGGACCCGGTTGTGCACGAAGAAGACCTGGCCCTCACGCAGCAGCTCCCGCCTGATGGCCTCGGCCGCGGCCCGCTCGTCGTACTCCCCGACGTAGGTCATGATCGGCTGGCGGTCGGCCGGCGGGGTGTTCAGCACCGACAGGTCGCGGATGCCGGTGAGGCTCATCTCGAGGGTTCGCGGTATGGGTGTGGCCGACAGGGTGAGGACGTCCACGGCCGCGCCCGCCGGGGCTGCGTCGCCGACCGTCTCCGCATCTTTCGTGGCGGTAACACCGTCGCCGTCGCTGTCGCCGGTCGGGGCCGATCGCTGAAGTTCCGTGAAACCCTTCAACGCCTCCTTGTGGCTGACCCCGAACCGCTGCTCCTCATCGACCACGAGCAGACCGAGCCGCTCGAACGACAGATCCTCGGAGAGAATGCGATGGGTACCGATCAACACGTCGACCTCGCCCGCCGCCGTGTCGGCCACGACCTTGCGGGCCTGGGCCGGGGTGAGGAACCGGCTGAGCACCTCGACCCGGACCGGATAGGGGGCGAACCGGTCGGAGAAGGTCTGGAAGTGCTGTTGGGCCAGCAGCGTCGTCGGCACGAGCACCGCGGCCTGCTTGCCGTCCTGGACCGCCTTGAAGGCGGCGCGCAGGGCGATCTCGGTCTTGCCGAATCCGACGTCGCCGACGATAAGCCGATCCATTGGCGTCGGGCGCTCCATGTCGGCTTTGACCTCGGCGATGGCGGTGGCCTGGTCCGGCGTCAGTTCGTAGGGGAATGCGGCCTCCACCTCCCGCTGCCACGGGGTGTCGGGAGCAAACGCGTGACCGGGTGTCGACACCCTTGTCTGGTACAGCACCACCAGTTCCTGCGCGATCTCGGCCACCGCCGATCGGACCCTGGCCTTGGTCTTGGCGAAGTCCGAACCGCCGAGGCGGTGCAGTGTCGGCTGGTCGGCCCCGGTGAACTGGCGGATCAGATCGATCTGGTCGGTTGGCAGATAGAGCTTGTCGTCACCCCGGTACTCGAGAAGCAGGTAGTCACGCTCGCGACCGCCGATGGCCCGGGTGACCATGCCGGCGAACCGACCGACCCCGTGTTGATGGTGGACGACGTAGTGGCCGGGTTGCAGGTCGTCGAAGAAGCCCTCGCTCTGCCGCTTACGGGCCCGGCT
>JAOUGG010000046.1 GCA_029857855.1 Acidimicrobiia bacterium
GGGTGGAGGACAAGGAGCGCGCTCTCGCCTTGGGCGCGAGAGTGGTGCCGAAGTTCGGGACCATCCACGAGGGCGTCGACTTCTTCGACAACCTGGCGGGCTGATCAGGCCACGTCGGCACGGCTAGGATCTTGAGATGGCATGGCGCTCCTCCTTGGCAACAACGATGATGCTTGCCTACATGGTGGCCTGGGCGTCGGCAGGCTGCACCACCTCTTCAGGCTCGGACGGGGAACGCATCGAGGAGCTGACGGCCGACCAGGTTGTTGCCGATGCGGCGGCGGGCATGTCCACGGTTGAGTCGGCTTCGTTCACCATCGAACAGACCGGGGCCACTGTCTTCATCGATGACGCCGAACAGTTCGCCTTCCAAGCCGCTGATGGCAGATTCGCCGCCCCCAGATCGTCGGAGGCAATCCTCACGGTTCAAGCCCTCGGCTTCGTGACCGAGGTCGGGGCCATCGCCATCGACGGCCGGCTCTGGCTGACCAATCCGCTGACCGGTGAATGGGCGGAGGCACCGGAGAACTTCACCTTCGACCCCGCTCAACTCTTCGATGCCGACACGGGCCTTCCGGCTCTGCTGAGCGAAGCGTCGGCCATTGCTGAACTCGTCGACGACCTCGCCGATCAATCGACCGGCGAATCCTCCGACGAGGCGGATCCCGACCGACAGAACCTTCATCATGTGCGGACCTTGGTGACCGCGGAGCGAGTGGCGGTGCTGACCGGCGGGCTGGTCAACGAGGAGAGCGAAGTCGATCTCTGGATCGACACCACCAGCGATCGGGTCGTCGAGGCATCGTTCGACGTTGTCGTTGACGGTGCCGTCAGCGACTGGCGGATGACCATCAGCGACTACGACGAGGAAGTGGTCATCGACCCGCCGGAGCTGAACGCCGGAGGCTGAGTCATGAACCGGCAACCCACTCCGCGGGCGATCATGGGCGCTGTCGCCTTCGGTGTGTTCGTGGCCGCCGACGACCTCATGGTCGTGTCCACGATGCTGCGGCCGATGATCGACGACTTCAACCTCGTGATTCCCGATGATCTGGGTGATGCGGCGTGGATCGTCAACGTCTATCTCATCGCCTACATCGCCGTGATGCCGGTGGCCGGCCGGCTCAGCGACGTCGTCGGACGCCGGGCCGTGTTCGTCACCGCGTTGACGGTCTTCGGTATCGGGTCGCTCGTTGTGCCTCGGGCTGACACCCTGTCGACCCTACTGGTGGGAAGGGCGTTGACCGCGATTGGAGGCGGAGCACTGGTACCGGTTGCCTTCGCCGTGGCCGGGGACCTGTATGTCGGCGCCCGGCGAACACGGGCTTTGGGCCTGCTGGGAGCAGTCGAGACGATCGGCTGGGTTTGGGGGCCACTCTATGGAGCGGTTCTCGTTCGCTACCTGTCGTGGCAATGGCAGTTTCATCTCAACATCCCCCTGGCGTTCGTGGGGATCGTGGCCGGTTGGTGGGCGCTTGGTCCGAGTGACGCTGCGAATCATCGTCTGGAGCGCCACGTGGACTGGTTCGGTGTCGCCCTGCTGACGCTCGGGCTGGTCGCAATCAACGTTGCCCTCCTGAGTCAGGCCAGAATCCAGACCGTGACCGGGCTCGAGGAACTCACCGACTCGCCCGGTCCCGGAATCTCCGGACCGGCCCTCTACCTGCTGGCCACCGCGACCCTGCTGTTGTTCGCCTGGAACGAGCGTCGCGTCGATCAGCCGCTGCTGAACACGACGCTGGTGCGGCAACGGTCGGTGGCGGCCGCCCTGATCATCAACTGCCTGTTGAGCGTGGGTCTGGTCACTGCGCTCATCAATGTTCCGTTGTTCGTCAACATCGTCGAGGGTGGCATCGCCCGAAGCGCTGTGCGTTCCGGTTGGCTCTTGACCGCGCTCACCACAGCGATGGCCGCCACGTCCTACATCGGTGGCATCCTCAGCGGCCGGTACGGAAACCGCGCCCCTGTGGTCACCGGGCTGGTTGTCGCCACCGGCGGCCTGGCTCTGATGGGTTTCGTCTGGAGTCCGGAAACCGGCGCACTGACGATGGCGGTCCAGCTTGGCCTCGTGGGGGCCGGGATCGGGTTGGTCCTGGCCCCGACAAGCGCAACGGTGATCGATGCCGCCGGCGACGACGAACGAGGCTTGGCGGCGGGCTTGGTCATCGTCGCCCGACTGATCGGGTTCAGTGTCGGGCTGGCGGCCCTGACCACCTGGGGTCTTCGTCGCTACGACGCCATGCGAGCCGATGTGGAACTGCCACCGATCACCGACCCCGGTTATGCCAAAGCCGTCGCCGACGCCACCATCGAGATCTCCACGTCGGCACTGGCTGAAACCTTCCTGGGCGCAGCCGTTGTCCTCCTGGGGGCAGTGGCAATCGCCGCCGTGTTCACAAGACCCGCCACCTGACCGGCAACCGCCGACGCCCCGACGACCGAAGACCGATGCCCGCTGTCACCGCCGGCGCACTAGCCAAAGGCAGCGCGGGCGAGGTCGATGAGCACCGTGCGTATGTCGAGCGAGGTGTCCTGCAGGAAGAACGAGACGAAGGTTCCATCCTCCAGGGTGACGTTGACGAGCTGGAGGGTTTCGGAGTAGACCGCTTCGGCCCCGATCCCGTCAACCGGCTCCTCGTCGCTGATCGCTCCCCCTCCCGTGGACGGCGGGAAGACGGAGACCGAGAGAACTTGAACACCGCTCTCGTCGAAGAAGGCACACTCGTCGAAGTTGGGGTTGGCCTCGTTCTGCGTCGGACCGGACGCAGCCGGGACGCCGGCCGCCGTGACGTCGTCGAGACTCAGGACCCCACAGGCTTCCACGCTGGCCGGAGCATCGGCGGCGGCGGTGGAGGCCTCCGACGCTCCGTCGTCTCCGCTTGCGTCGGTCGCGTCGTCGCCTGCCGCCTGCACGACCGAGGTGTCCGCGGCGACGTCATCGTCCCCCGATGAACAGGCACCGAGTACGAGGATCAGGCCCACGGCGAGAACCCGCAGGGTGGAGCTCGGCTCTGTTTGCGTTCGTCTTGTCACCGTTGACCGCGTCATGGACCGGAATGCTAGCGTTCGCGCCAATCGTTCCGGAGGAGTTCGCCGAAATGCGATCCGCCTACGACCACCTCCGAGCTGTGGTCATCGCCCTGCGCACGGGCCTGACGACCGCTGACGATGTCGTCGACCGGGCCGAGCAGCTCGTCGACCGCGAAGGCGTCGGGGCCCTCTCCGTCCGCAGGCTGGCGTCGGAGCTCGCCGTGTCACGTCAGATCGTGTACACGCACTTCACCGGCATGCACGACGTGCTCGAGCAGCTCCATCTGCGATCCGGCCGCTATTCTGAATCGGGCCCGCGTGTACTGGTCGGCGGTCCACGGACTCGTTACGCTCGAACGGGCGGGCCATGCGACGCCACCCGAAACCGATAACCTGGTCGAGGACCTGGTGTCGAGTCTCGTCGCCGGCTGGCGATCGAACCGAAGTACCGAGCTCTAGCGGCTATCTCCGAAGGTGGCGGCTGGCCACGACAACGATCCGGCTCACAACGACGGCCTTCCGCTCGGGACGATCGGCCGGTCGAACCGCACCCGTTCACCGGGCCGAGCAACCACGGCATCCAACCCCAGCTGATCCTCGACGGCCTCGACGAGCGCCGCCGACGCATCGCCTTCGCCGTGGTTGACATAGACGATGTGGGGTGGCGGCGATGCCGTACCCAGCCAGTGAAGGAGATCGCTCCGGTCGGCATGGGCCGACAGCTCGATCGACGCCACCCGGGCCCGAACCGGGTAGTGATGGCCGAACATCTTGATGTGGCGGGCACCCTGGCGCAACGTGTCACCACGGGTCCCCGGGGCTTGGAAGCCGACGAGGAGTACGGCATTGCGGCTGTCGCCGATCCGGTGGGCGAGATGGTGGATGACACGACCGCCGGTCGCCATACCCGACGCCGACACGATGATCATCGGGCCCCGCCTCGAGTTCAAGGCCTTCGACTCGTCGGTCGTCTGCGTTTCGGTGAGCTGGATCGAACCGAACAGCTCCGATCCCGATCCCCTGACCTCGGGCCGGAACTCCGGCGACCCGACCCGGGCCTCGGATCGGTAGACCTTCAGCGCTCGCGATGCCATCGGACTGTCGACGAAGATCGGCAGGTTCGGCACCCGGCCCGCGGCGACAAGCCGATCGAGATGCCACAGCACGACCTCGGTGCGATCGACGGCGAACGCAGGGATGATGACCACCCCGCCCTGTCGGACCGTGTCGCTGATGACCTCGGCCATGACCTCCTCAGGATCGGAGACGGTGTGTTCCTCGTCACCGTAGGTCGACTCGACGATGACGACATCGGCGGGCCCGATCGGTTCGGGCGGCAGGAGCAACGGATGGGTGGAGCGGCCGAGATCGCCGCTGAAGACCGCTCTGGTGTCCGATTCGTCGCAGTGCACGGCGATCGAGCCCGCCCCCAGAATGTGGCCGGCATGATGCCACGTCGCCTGCAAGCCCGGCAGTACCGACAGCGGGGTGTCGAAGTCGACGGACTGGAACTGTGACAGCGACGCCACCGCTTCCTCCCGGGTGTACAGCGGGAGGGCCGGGTGGTGTTTGGAGTACCCGACCCGATTGGCGAACGCTGCCTCCTCCTCCTGCAGATGGCCGCTGTCGGGCAGCACGATGGCGGCCAACTTCCGTGTGCCGGCTGTGCAATAGACCGGGCCCTTGAATCCGAGGACCGAGAGCCGGGGAAGGTAGCCGCAGTGGTCGAGATGGGCGTGGGTGAGCAGGACCGCGTCGATCGAGTCGGCGGGGACCGGGAGCGGCTCCCAGTTCTGCAGTCGCAGTTTCTTCTTTCCCTGAAACAGCCCGCAGTCGACGAGGATTCGACCGGCGGCGGTGTCGACGAGGGTCTTGGACCCGGTGACCGTGCCTGCCCCGCCCACGAAGGTGAGCATGGGAACTGGAGTCGAGTGCACCTGAGCCTCCTGATCGTCCCGGTCTTCGCTTCGGTGGCCGAGCGATCCCATTCTGTTCGTGGGGCCTACGGCGCCGCCAGGGCCCAAGGTCCGCAGCCAGATGCATGCAAATCTGCTATCATTTGTGCATGCGAAGTACGAGCGTTCGGATCGACGTCGATACCCACAACGAGATCAAGAAGCTTGCCGAAGCTCTTGGCACGACCGTCGGCGAAACGGTGGCGCTGGCAATTCGCCGGCTCCGGCAGGACAGAATGGGCGAGCAGCTGGCGGCACCGCTGACTGCGAGCGAAACCGAGTGGCTCGATGCTGACCTCGGGTGACGTCGTCGACCTCGATCTCGGCGCGCCAGAAGGACGAGAAGCCGGATTCCGGCATCCGGCAGTGGTCCTCACCGCCCAACGGATTCTTGACGCCGAACCGGCCGTGCTTCAAATCGTTCCATTCACGTCGACAATCCGTGGATTCGCGACCGAGGTCAACGTGCCCGCCGACGCATCCAACGGGCTCGATAACGACTCGGTCGCACAGTGCCAACACGTTCGGGCCGTGTCGACCGCTCGTGTTTCAAGTGTGCGAGGCAACTTGGGCCCAACGCTTGTCGCCCAGATCCGAGAGACACTGGCCATCATCCTCGATATCCCGACGTGATCGACCTGTAGGGTCCGAATCTCGACGTCAAACCCCTCCAAGAACACTGCCAAACAATGGAGTTCTGACGACAACTATCCGCAGGTCGGCCGGCGGTATCGGGCGCCTTTGGATCGGCCCGCCGACAACTCACCAGGTGCGCGTGCCGTCAGCGACACTGCTCGTGCTCCATAGCTACCCGGGCCTCCGATGGGTGTAGGCGGCGAGCCAGGGGGCGATGGGGGTGGGGTCGTCGCTGCTGTAGGGCAGAGAAATCTCGCACCCTTCGGACGCACTCCGATAGGCGGCCATGACAATCTCCAGCACCTCTCGACCATCGTGGCCGGTCTCGACCGGATCGGCGCGGCCTCTCAGCACGTCGACGAAATGGGCGAACTCCCCGTGCCATCCCCACGCATGAGCCTCGTTGTGAGCCACCCAGAACCAGCCCCGCTCGTGCTCGACCTTCTCGGCCGCGTAGTCGACACCGACGTCGCTGTAGACGAGGAGCGACTGTCCTCGGGCAAGATCGGCGCTGACCGTCCCCTTGGTCCCGAGGATCTCGATCCGCTCGTCGATCCCACCGGGCGCAGCCCATGACGAGTCGACGACGGCGAGACTCCCGCTCTCGAACCGGAGAGTGACCAGGGCGTGATCATCGACGACGCCCTCAGTGTGTTTGTGAATACCGAGGCGAGCGTGAACCGAGCTCGCAGGTTCCTTGTCGAGTAACCATCGGGCCACTTCGATGCCGTGGCAGCCCATGTCGAGGAGAACTCCTCCACCGGACAGGTCGGGATCGTGGAACCAGCGGGCGTGAGGGCCGCCATGGCGCTCCCAGTGGTTGATCTGGATGATGTCACCCAGTGATCCCGACCTGATCAGCTCCTTGACCCGGACATAGCGGGGGGCGAAACACAACTGTTCGGCGTAGAGCAGCGGGACGCCGGCGGCTTCGCAGGCATCGATCATCCGGTCGGCCTCGGCCAAGTTCATGGCCAAAGGCTTTTCGGAGATGACGGCCACTCCTCGTTCGGCCGCGGCCACGGCGATATCGGCATGGAATCGGTTGGGGAGGGCCAGGGAGATGACGTCGAGCCGCTGGTCGACCAGCAGGTCCTCCACGTTCTGATAGCCGTGCCCTCCGAAGCGGTCGACGAAGGCGACACGCGAGACCTCGGTGGCCGAGACGACCCCGACAACGTCAACCTCACGAGTCGCGATCAGGGATTCGGCGTGCAAGGTCCCGGCGAACGCCGCACCGACCACTGCGGCACGGAGTCGTTCGGTCATGAGTCTGTTCCTCCCTCGTGTCGTGGTGATGGCGTCATTGTTCAACCCGCGGCAGCCGGGCGATCAGATCCCAGGCCCGGTCGACCATGTCCTGATCGACATCGACGGCGTCGACGATCGAGTAGTCGAGGTCCTCGGCTCGAGCGTAGTTCCGGAGTGTCAGTAGTGCCTGGGCAAAGTCGTCCCTGTCGATTCCGAGGTCGGCCGGGTTACAGCGGGCGCCGGCGCCGGCGACGATGCCGAAGGCCCAGTCGGGTCGGTTGTCCTGCACCATGCTCATGGCCACCACCGCCAATCCGATCAACTCACCGTGAACGTGGTGGGCTCCGGTTCGATGCTCGTGGTTGTAGGCCCAGAAGTGTTCCGAACCCTCCTCGAATCGGCTGTGGCCGGCTTCGGCGCAGGCCGCGCCGATTCGACGATAGGCGTCGGCCATGAACCGAACGCCGTCATCGGACACCGCACAAATGTCGGGAACGGCCTGTTCCAGCTGGACCAGGAGTGTCTCACCGAGTGCGGCGAGATCCTCCCGCCACGGAACGCCGTCGCCGGCGTCGACGGCCAATCGCCAGTCGAACAAACCGGTGTGGCACGAAAGGATGTCGCCAATGCCGGCCTGGTTGAGGCGGGCCGGAGCCGAGCGGATCAAGGGCAGGTCGAGAGCCACGGTTTCGGGAACGACGTTGCCGACGTAGCGGACCTTGCCATCGACCCGGATGCCGACGGCATCGGTGAACCCGGCGTCGACCGACGTGATGGTGGGGATCTGGACCAGGCGTTTACCGGTTCGCCAGGCCAGATACTTGGCGGTGTCAAGCGCAGTGCCACCCCCCAGTCCGACCACGACCTCGGTGGTCCGGTCCTCGGCGTCGACCACCCGGTCGAGGTGGGCCTGTTCCATGTTGCCGGCGGTCACCACCCGAACCGGAGGACGAACCCGACCGGCCACCGCGGACCACGGCGGATCGTTCACCACGGCCGTATAGGGACCAATGCCGCCCAGCACATCGACCACCGGCACCTCGATCACGGTGAAAGGTTGGCCGATCGTCACCGGCGACCGCCAGTGCCCGGTTCCGCCACCTCCAGATCGGCCAGCTCCGACGCATGACGGTGAATCCGGTTGACGGCGGTCACCACGTCGTCGCAGTCGGACCGATCGCCCATCAACACCGACGTCTTGAACCACAGCGTCTCATCGGCGAGGGCTTTAACCACCGGCAGGTCGAGGGATCCGAAATCCTGCATTCCGGCCCGGTTGCGATAGCGGGGGGCGAAGCCGTCGGGATCGAGAAAGGCCTCCAGGTGATGCAGCGGCGGGTAGGACATGGTCAGTGGGATGCCCTCGGCCTCCAACGCCAGGCGCACCTGCTCCCGGCCGGCCCCGAACTCCTCAGGGCGGACACGGACGACGTAGCAGTAGTTGCCCTGGGAGGTGCAACGGGGATCTCGCCACTGGGGTTCGACACCGGGGATCTCGGCCAGGGCCTTATTGAGATGGTCGGCGTTGGCCGACCGGCGGGCTTGCTGGTCGGGGAATCGTTCGAGCTGGGCCAACAACACGGCGGCCTGCCACTCGGTCAGCCTGTAGTTGCCGCCCAAGATGTAGTGACTGTAGAACCACCGGCCGGGCCGGCGTCCACAATCGGCCAGCGACGAGACCTCCTCGATCACCTCAGGCCGACGGGACACAACCGCGCCGCCCTCACCAGCGGTCATCAGCTTGGAATGCTGGAAGCTGAACGTACCGGCATCGCCGAGGGTGGCCACCGGTAGGCCTTTCCAGGTCGACCCGTGGGCATGGGCGCAGTCCTCCACGATGGCCAGATCACGGCGGGTGCACAGTTCGGTCAGGGCATCCATGTCGGCCACGCTGCCGGCTACGTGCACGACGGCAACCGCTCGAGTCCGCTCTGTAATCGCCGCCCCGACCGCAGCCACGTCGATGCAGCCGTTGCGGGGGTCGACGTCGACGAAGACCGGCACCGCGTTCACCATCAGCACCGCCGAGGCGGTGGCCAGGAACGACCATGCCGGCACGATGACCTCGTCACCCTCGCCGACCCCGACCGCGGTCAGAGCCAACTCGATGGCATGGGTGCCGTTGGTTACCGCAGCGGCTGGTCCGGTTCGATGGAATCGACCCCAGGCTTCTTCGAACTCGCCGACCTTGGTGCCTTCTGTCGCCCACCAGTCGCCTGAGTCGAGCACGTCGAGTAGGCCGCTGCGCTCACTGTCGTCCCAGACCGGCCAGCGGGGATAGGGGTTTGTGCGAACCGGGGTCGCTCCGTTTATGGCCAGCTCTGCCATTGTTACTCCTTGCCTTCGTTTCGATTCATCTGCCTTCCCTACCAGCGGTTCGGCTGTTCCATCCGGCCACTCAGACCGGTTCGCTGCCGAACAACTGTTTATGGGCCTCCTCGACCGCCCAGGCCACGGCACCGACCACGCCGGACCGGGCGCCGAGTTCGGAGAGTTCGATGGCCACCTCGACCGGCACGATGCGTCCCACCGATTCCCGCAGTGGTCCAAGCAGGGCCGGATTGGATCCGATCCCCCCGGTGAGGATTATCACCTTCGGGTCCACGACCGACACGATGGACAGCACACATAGCGCCAGCAGATCAGCCTCATGGGCCACCACCAGTTCGGCCAGCTCATCACCGGCTTGGGCGGCCTGGAAGATCTTCTCCACCGACGCCGTGGGGCCGAGAGTGGTGGGTACCCCGGAGGTGCGCAGATCCCGGAAATGCCGGGAGATCCCGGTGGCTCCGGCCACGGTCTCGAGCGCGCCGTGGCGGCGGACATCAGTGGTAAGGGGGGAGGCTCCGATCGGTAGATAGGCGATCTCACCGGCGGCCCCATGAGCGCCCCGCACCAGTCGCCCGTTGAGCACCAGGCCCATACCCACGCCGGTGCCGACGGCCAGCACGGCGAAGTCGTCGCAGCCCACGGCCTTTCCCCGCCACCCTTCGCCGATGGCGGCCACATTGACGTCGTTCTCAACCACGACGCCAACGCCGAGTTCTTCTTCGAGGGCCGCTCCCAGTTTGAACGTTGGGCTGATGCGCAAGTTGTCGGCCAGAGCCAGGGTGCCATCAGGGGTGACAATGCCGGGGCTGCCGACAACCAAGCGCTGCAGTTGCGACCACGACATCCCGACCTCGTCGACCAGCGTATGGCACCCGGCCGCAAGCTGGTCGAGCAACGGGCGGTCACCGTGGCGCGTGTCCTCCACCAGTTCGGCCAACACCTCACCTTGCAGGTCGGCGACGGCAGCACGAACCTTGGTGCC
>JAOUGG010000677.1 GCA_029857855.1 Acidimicrobiia bacterium
ACGCCCGAGCCGCCGAGAACACCGAGCCCGCCGCCACCACCGAAGCCGCTTCCGCAGTTCGGCCGGCTTCCGGTCCGCTCGGAGTGCTGACGCCCGGTATGGGCGCCGTGTCGTCGACGTTCATCGCCGGTGTGATGGCCGCCCGTTCCGGCCACAAACCGCCCGTCGGTTCGCTCAGCCAGACCGGTCGGTTCGACGACGGTGCACTGATCCGTGATGCCGTTCCACTGGCGTCGCTCGACGACCTCGTGTTCGGCGGGTGGGACCCGATCTCGCCCAACGCCTTGGAGGCCGCCCGAACCGCCGGGGTTCTCACCGAGTCCGACCTCAATCAGGTGTCGGGCGAGTTGGAGGGCGTCGTGGCGATGGAAGCCGTGTTCGATCAGCGTTGGGTGAAGCGTCTCGACGGTGCCCGGGTCAAGCCCGTCACCTCGAAATGGGATCAGGCCCTCGCCCTGATCGACGACATCGAGCGGTTCAACAGTTCCAACGGATGCGATCGTTCCGTGATGGTCTGGTGCGGCTCCACCGAGGCATACCAGGAGCCCTCCGAGGTCCACGAGACGGTCTCGTCGTTCGAGGCCGGGCTGAAGTCCGACGACGACAACATCGCCCCGAGCCAGATCTACGCCTACGCCGCGCTGCAGTCCGACGTGCCGTTCGTCAACGGCGCCCCCAACCTGACCGTCGACCTCCCCTGCATGCGCCAACTCGCCCGGGAGCGGAACGTGCCGATCGGGGGCAAGGACTTCAAGACCGGCCAGACCCTGATGAAGACCATCGTCGCCCCCGGTCTGAAGGCCCGCATGCTCGGCCTCCGGGGCTGGTACTCCACCAACATCCTCGGCAACCGCGACGGTGAGGTGCTCGACGATCCGGAGAACTTCAAGACCAAGGAGGCGTCCAAGCTCGGCGTGCTCGAGAGCATCCTCCAGCCCGACAAGAACCCGGAGCTGTACGGCAACGTCGACCATGTCGTCCGCATCAACTACTACCCGCCCCGCGGCGACAACAAGGAGGGCTGGGACGCGATCGACATCTTCGGCTGGATGGGATATCCGATGGAGATCAAGATCGACTTCTCGTGTCGTGACTCGATCCTCGCCGCGCCGCTCGTCCTCGATCTCGCCCTGTTCGCCGACCTGGCGGCCCGAGCCGGTGCCGGGGATGTGCAGGACTGGCTGGGCTTCTATTTCAAAGCCCCCCAGACCTCCGCCGGCGAGCCGGTCAACGACATCTTCGCCCAGCTCGACGTGGTCAAGGCCACGCTCGAAGGCTGGCGTCACCGGTAACAGCGGAACTTCCCTCGATTTGCCTTCGCCAGGCACTCTTTGGGAGTGTCTATGGTGCAGCGTCTCTGGTGCAGCCAGTTCGCTGACGACGGAGTTTGGCGGAGTCGGTCTTCGCCGCTCCGAATCGTCGACTGAGGGAGCCACAGTATTTGAGATACGTGCCGAGGAACTGGCTGCTCGTGCCGAGCCCGTTTTTGGGGCCGTCGAGCTGGCGACCGACCGGCCACGTGTTGGCCGATCACGGGCAGCACGTGGCCATCGCCTGTACGAGGATGACGACACGCGCCGATGACGATCACGTCACACCGTGGATCGAGGAGATTCTCGACTTCGGCATCGCCGAGCCCGGGCTGCCGGTTGTCGTCGTCGGCCACTCGGCGGCCGGACCCCGGCTGCCGCTGTTGGTCGACCGCCTCCTTGGCCGCGGTCACGACGTCACGTCGATGATCATCGTCGACGGCCGGTTCCCCGACGGTCGGGCCTTCACCGAGTCCGAGCCACGTTACGGGGCGCTTCTCGACGGCCTCCTTCGTCCCGACGACTACCTTCCTCCGTGGCCCCGATGGTGGGGATCGCTTGTGACCGGCGTCGTGGTCGACGACATGGTCCGCCACCTGGTGTTGAACGAGGCCCCGCCGATACCTCGGAGCTGGTTCGACCAGGGATGTCCGGTGCCCGACCTCCCGCGCTCGGTTCACAAGGCGTTCCTCGCCTTCGGGCCGGCCTACGCCGAGGCCCGGGACCAGGCCAAGGCCGAAGGCTGGTTCACCCTGACCCTCACCGGCGACCACCTGCACCAGGTGGTGGCCCCCGAGCCGGTGGCGGCAACGCTGCTTGCTATGGTGGCCTGCATGTTGGGAGAGTCAGGCGAACCCCGTGTCCGCTCCGCCTGACCCGATTGTCGAATCCGGCGAGGTCGACGACGATGCCGATCGTCCAACCGCCCCGCTGGTCATCGTCGGTCCGACGGCGTCGGGCAAGAGCGCACTCGCCGTCTCGCTGGCCCGCCGCCGCCCCGGTGTCGAGATCCTGTCGGCCGACGCTATGGCGGTGTACCGCCGGATGAACATCGGCACGGCCAAGCCGACCGAGGTCGAACGGGATCTCGTCCCGCACCATGGCATAGATCTGTTCGAGCCCGATGAGGAGGCGACCGTCACCGCCTTTCAGGCCCACGCCCGCTCTGTCCTCGACAAGATGGCCCGGCGCGGCGTGACACCGATCATCGTCGGAGGGACCGGGCTCTACATCCGGGCCGTCGTCGACGAGTTCTGTGTGCCGGGACGGTTTCCCGAGGTGCTGGCGGAACTCGAAGCCGAGCCCGACACCGAGGCGTTGTGGCGACGGCTCGCCGATCTCGATCCGGCGGGGTCGACCAAGATGCTGCCGACGAATCGCCGTCGCATACTCCGGGCTCTTGAGGTGACGGTCGGTTCCGGGCGGCCGTTCTCGGCCCACGGTCCCGGTGTCGACCATTATCCGCCGACGTCGTACCGGCTCGTCGGACTCGACCTCGACCGCGAGGTGATGGACCGCCGGATCGACGCCCGATACGATCGGCAGATGGCGGCCGGGATGCTCGCCGAGGTTCGGA
>JAOUGG010000678.1 GCA_029857855.1 Acidimicrobiia bacterium
ACGTTCGCCACACTGGCCAAATGGGCGGACTACCTGCCCAATGGCGCGTCCGCAGTTGTCTACACCGACGCCCAGAACCTGTTCACCCTCGGCCAGGCCGCCGTCTACCCGACCGGGTCATGGGAGGTCGCCGGATTCAACGAGAACTCCGACTTCGAGTTCAGCGCCTTCAAGCCACCGGTCGCAGCGGCCGGCGACACCTGCTACATCAGCGACCACACCGACATCGGTATCGGCCTCAACGCCGCCTCGCCCAACGCCGAGGCAGCCCGCACCTTTCTGAGCTGGGTCGCTTCACCGGAATTCGCCGGCCTCTACGCCAACGCCCTGCCCGGCTTCTTCAGCCTGCAGGACACTCCGGTCGAACTGACCGACCCGGTGGCTCAGGAGTTCGTGTCGTGGCGAGGAGAATGCGAGTCGACGATTCGCAACTCCTACCAGATCCTGTCGCGAGGCGAGCCGAACCTCGAAAACGAACTGTGGGCCACCAGCGCCGGCGTGGTCAACGGCGAGCTGACCCCCGAGGCCGCCACCCAGCGACTCCAGGAGGGCCTCGACAACTGGTACACCCCGGCCGGTTGACCGGCTGACCGATCGGAGCTGATCGTATGTCTACAACAAACACTTCAGCGCCCGAGTCGGTGTCCGACGAGCGGGGGTCAACGGTGCGAAAGCGCCGGATCCCCGCCGCCGGGGCGGCGAAGCGGCGTAGGAGATCCTCACCGGCCCTGTCCGGCGGGTTCCCGTTCCACATCGTCATCTTCCTCGCCCCGGCGGTGATCGTCTACACGATGTTCATGGTCTACCCGCTGATCGATTCGCTGCGGCTCAGCCTGTTCGACGACGCCGGGTCTTATGTCGGCTTCGCCAACTTCGAAACGCTCTTCAACGATCCGTTGTGGGCCGATCAGTTCTGGAACGCCCTCAAGAACAACTTCATCTTCTTCGTCTTCCACTTCATGGTCCAGAATCCGGTCGGGCTGCTGCTCGCCGTGCTGCTCACTGCTCACGGCATCCGGGGCCAGACCCTGTACCGCACCGCGATCTTCATCCCCACCACGCTGTCGGTGGTCATCGTCGGCTTCATCTGGCGACAGATTCTCAGTCCGCTGTGGGGGCTGATCGACACTCCGCTTCTCGGCGAACCCGACACCGTGCTGCCGACCCTGTCGCTGATCTCGGTCTGGCAGTTCATCGGTATCCCGATGATCTTCTTCTACGCCGTGCTCATCGCCATCCCGATGGATCTGATCGAGGCGGCCCGGGTCGACGGCGCCACGTCGTGGCAGATCTTCTGGCGGATCACCTTCCCGCTGATCCTGCCGATGCTGGGCATCATCACCATCGTGACCTACGTGGCCAACTTCAACGCCTTTGACCTGATCTTCACCGTCAAAGGTGCCCTGGCCGGGCCCGACTTCGCCTCCGACATCATGGGCACGCTCTTCTACCGAAGCTTCTTCGGCAACCAGCTGCAGTCCGGCAGCTCGGCCATGGGGGCGACGGTGGCCTCGGCCATGTTCCTCATCATCCTGGGCGGTGTGCTCGTGTACACATTCACCTGGCAACGCCGAGTCACGACCTACGAGCTCTAGGAGGAAGCCATGGCCGCTGCACGCACACGACGCAAACCCATCCGTTGGTCTGGATTCGGTATCCACGCCGTTCTCCTCGCCTACACATTCGTGGCACTGGGCCCCATCGTGTTGGTCATCGCCAATTCGATGAAATCCCGGCGGGCCATCTTCGACTCGCCGTTCAGCCTGCCCACCAGCGAGACCTTCGACCTCGACGGGTACCGCACGGTGCTGGAAACGGCATCGTTCGACGCCTACTTTCTCAACAGTCTGATCGTCACGATCGCGTCGTTGTTCCTGGTTGTGCTGTTCTCGACGATGGCCGCGTTCGCGCTCACCGAATATGACTTCCCGGCCAACACGCTCCTCGGCCTCTACCTGGCCATCGGCATCATGATCCCGATCCGGCTGGGCACGGTCAGCCTGCTCGATCTGATGGTGTCGCTCAAGCTGGTCAACACCTTGTGGGCCCTGATCCTGGTCTACACCGCAATGGGGATCCCGCTCGGGGTGTTCCTGATGAGCCAGTTCATGCGCCAGGTCCCGTCCGATCTGAAGGCGGCGGCCCGGGTCGACGGCGCAGGCGAGTTCCGGGTGTTCGGCTTGATCATGCCGCTGGTACGGCCCGGTATGGCCGCCGTTGCCGTGTTCACCATGATGCCGGTCTGGAACGACCTGTGGTTCCCGTTGATCCTGGCTCCAAGCGAGGGGACCAAGACCGTGACGCTGGGTGCCCAGGCCTTCCTCGGTCAGTTCGCCTCGGACTGGAACGCGGTGCTGGCCGCGCTGACGCTGGCCATGGTGCCGATCGTGATCCTCTACGTGTTGTTCTCCCGCCAGTTCCTGGGCGGCCTCACCGCCGGGGCCATCAAGTGATCGACTCCGGGCGACACCGGTCGGCTCCACTCACCCGGTGATGTCGACAACAGAGCCTGCACTGATCGGCATCGACGTAGGCGGGACGAAGATTCAAGCGGTCGCCGTTGACCGGCGTTTCCGGGTGCTGTGCGAGGCCAGGACACCGACCGATGCCGGCCTTGGCCGCCCCGATGATCACCTGGCCCGCCAGGTCGTCGACCTGGTCGACCAGGTCTGGACCGACAGTGGTCGGCGGCCACTCGACGGTATCGGCATCGGTGTTCCCGGGGTGGTCGACACCGAACGGGGCCTGGTCCGGGCCGCCGTGAACCTCGGAATCGGCAGCCGGCCGCTCGATCTGGCCGCCAAGGTGGCGGATGCCTTCAACGTGACCTGCCGGATCGACAACGACGCCAACGTCGCCGCCCTCGGGGCCCGCCAACTCCTC
>JAOUGG010000679.1 GCA_029857855.1 Acidimicrobiia bacterium
TCAATGGACAGAACGATGATCGTGTCGGTCCGTATCCCTCTGCGGTCGTAGCCGCCGTCGCTGCCCAGCATGACGATCGACAGTCGCGGCTCGCCGTCCCAGGTTTGAGGTGCATCGGGAATCGACGGGTCGGGGTCGGGGTCGAGGGGCGACGGGGGGATGGTCGTCGGCTCCGACTCGACCGGCTGATGGGAGCGGGCTTGCGCCGGACTGGCCGATGCGTCAACGTCGTCGACGTGTTCGGACGAGATATCGGGGAGCGCCTGCGACGAGATCCTCGCGCCGTCGAGGCGCGGTGTCAGCGAGGCGCCGGCGGATCGGTTCGAGGAAAGGCCACCCAGAAGGGTTGGACGTGCGGTTGTCGTGGCCTCGGCGGTGAACACCGTCGTCAACAGAATGCGTTGCTGCCACGCCAGCGTCGTCACCGCCACATGGGGCGCGGCCACAAGAACGAGGACCACCAGCAGGCTGACGCGCGACAGTCGCGGATGGCGAGAGTGTCGGAGTCCGGCGGCCCGGGCGGCGTCGACGGTCACGGCGCTTCGGGCGACGAGTGTGACAAGGCTCAGGATCACCACACCCAGCAGCCAGTTGGGCTTGACGGTCCATGCAAGCAGGTCCAGTTGGTCCCGGGTGAGCAGCCAGCAGGTGAAGGACAGGACGGCGATCAGCGAAATCCCGATCAACGTTCTGGCCAGCGTCGGCCGTGTACGGCGATGGCCGAGCCCGGGAATGATGGCGGACAGCAAGGCGGCGACAATTGGCGAGCGGTCTGGTTCCGGAGCGTTCAGTTCATCGGCGGGGGGCATGCTCTGCGACCTTGGGCGCGACTCCGATGGTCCTCAACGCGACGAGAGCCAAAGAGCTGACGCACCAACCGTGGGCTGGTGGCCTGGTCATGGACTCTGGCCCGGTTCTGTTCCTCGGAGATACCCGTTGTGGTTGTGGATCGTCGGCCTGCAGCATCCTTGCGATCCGAGAAGCAACAAGATCCTTGTCCCTCCACCCTAGGCAGTGGGACAAGCCGCTTCAAGTCACCCCCCGGGCCGGGACTGGGCGCAGAGCGTCGTCAGCCGGTTGCGGCGAAGGCGGCGGCCATCGCCGACAGCCGATCCGGGTCGAGCGCGTTCGACCAGATCCCCTCGCGTTTGACGAACGAGCCGACGATGATCGCATCGGCCCGGCGGTACCGGGCGACGTTACCGGGATTGACTCCGGAGCCGACGAGGACGGGGATCGAGACCCGGTCGGCGACCACAGCCACGTCGACGGCGGCCGTGGGCCGTCCGGTTGCGGTTCCGGTGACGACCACGCCGTCAGCCAGGAAGAACTCGGCCGCCTCGGCGGTGTCGGCCAGGTCGACGTCCTCGGTCAGGGCGTGCGACGAGTGCTTCTTCTTGATGTCGGCGAAGATGGCGATCTGATCGGCACCGATCGCCCGCCGGTAGCGGAGCAGTTCTCCGGCATCGGACTCGATGATTCCCTCGTCGGCCACATGGGCGAACACGAAGCCCTCCACCCGCACGAACGACGCTCCGGCTGCCAGCCCGACCGACAACGCCTCGCGGTTGGCGCCGGCCAGGACCTGCACGCCGAGCGGTAGGTCGACGGCCGATCGAACCGCCACGGTGGCCGCCGTCATGGCCGCCACCACCTCCGGCCCAACGGTGCCCCGAAGGTACGGTCGGTCACCCATGTTCTCGATGACGAGGCCGTGAAACCCGGCGTCGGCGTAGAGGCGTGCCTCGGCTGCGGCTCGGCCGACGATCTGATCAACGGCGGTGGCACGGGGAGTCCCCGGCAGTGGATCGAGGTGAATCACACCGATGAGCGCCCGCTCGACGCCGAACATCTGCTCGATCAACATGCTGCCGACCATCCCGATCAGGGTACCGCGGTCCACAAAGCGGATCTGGACCCCGGCGCTCGGCGTTGACTACGATCCGACTCACCGAGCGGAGAGGTCCCGATGCCTGCCAGTCAACACATCCGATCCACCCACACCGGAAGCCTTCCCCGACCCGACGATCTGATCACCATGATGTGGGCAATGGCCGACGGGGTACCGGTCGATCAGACCGCGCTGGGGCAGCGGATCGACGCCGCCGTGGCCGAGGTCGTTCGCCATCAGGTCGAGGCCGGTGTCACCGTCGTCAACGACGGCGAGATGTCGAAGCCTTCCTACGCCACCTACGTTCAGGATCGACTCACCGGCTTCGAGGGCGAATCACCGAGTGGGTACCACTTCGCCGACCTCGTCGACTTCCCCCGTAGTGCGCAGATCGTGGCCGACAACCCCGGTCGTCGCAAGCGGGCCGCGCCGGCGTGCGTCGGGCCGATCACGGTGCGCGACGGCCAGGCCGCCATCGACGACATGGACCGCCTGAGCGCGGCCGCCATGGCCGAGGGAGCGACCGCCACCTTCTCGAGCGCCGCCTCACCCGGGGTGATCTCGCTGTTCTTCCCCAACGAGTACTACGACAGTCACGAGGCCTACGTGTTCGCCATCGCCGAGGCCATGCGCCACGAATACGAGGCCATCGCGGCGGCTGGGTCGTTCGTGCAGCTCGACTGCCCCGATCTGGCCATGGGCCGCCACACCGTCTACGCCGATCTCGACGCCGCCGCCTTCGTCGAGACGATCCGCATCAACATTGCCGCCCTCAACCATGCGGTGGCCAACATCCCGGCCGAACAGCTTCGTATGCACCTGTGCTGGGGCAACTATCCCGGCCCCCACCATCACGACGTGTCGGTGGCCGACATCATCGACTCGGTCTGGGAGGCCAAACCCCAAACGGTGCTGCTCGAAGGGGCCAACCCCCGCCACGCCCACGAGTGGGCGCTGTTCGCCAAGCAGCCGGTTCCGGATCACAAGGTC
>JAOUGG010000955.1 GCA_029857855.1 Acidimicrobiia bacterium
GCGGATCTCGTTCATGGCGTCCGACAGCGCCCCGATGACCAGGGTCCGACCCTTCTCGAGCCACAGTTCGACCTCGGTGTCGATGGCGTCTTTGATCTTCTGCTCGTAGGTCGACAGAAGCTGATCGACGTAGGGCACCGACGAGGCCGCCAGCGCCACGGGCCCGGCGATCCCCGCGCCGATGACGGTCAGCTCCCGGTCGAGCATCGCCTGCTCACGAGATCGGATCCGCTGCACCTCGTCGAGCAGGTCGCCGACGGCGCCGTCGACACCGGTGTCGACCGCTCCCTCGGGCGAGCCGTCATCTTCAGCGGACGGTTCGCCGCTCGGCAGGAGCGTGTAGGGCACACGCTCCTCGTCCTCGTTCCAGAGTGGGCGGCGTATCCATCGTTGATCCCCCTCGAAAGATGGTGTCGCGCCCCGCATGGTAGTTGACGTCGATCAGTCGGATGCGACCCAGGGTGCGCCGACCACGGCGGCCTGTCCGCCCGACGGTCGGGATCGGTCAGCGAAGCCGGCCTCGATGTACGACGTGGGCCCGCGCGATGTGCTGGGCGCGGTGCGACACCCTCATCTCCGCCATCTCGGACTCGGCGATCTGCAATGCGGCCGCCATGTCGCCGCCATGAGCCGAGGCGAACGAGATGCCGTAGCTGACATCGGTGGCGACGCCCTCGAACGACACCGCCTTCTTCAGATCCTCCGCTCCGTCCATCAGGCGTTTCTGCACCAGCTTGATCTGACCGGGATTGATGCCGGCGATCACCATGGCGTACCGGCCGCCGGCGACTCTGAAGAAGTGGTCGGTGGGTCGCCACATCTTGCGGATCACCTCGGCGTACGACTTCAGGTATCGATCGCCCGCCTCCGTTCCGTGGTCCTCGTTCACCCTGTCGAGGTCGTCGACTTCGGCGAGTACGACCAACACGTCGTCGACGTCTCCAGCCCGGAACGTCTTGGCCGCCGTGTCCAGGTGCCGCTCCAACCCGAGATGGTTCCCCAGCCCGGTGAGCTGATCGGTCAGGGCGGCCGCCTGCGCCGCTCTGGTGGCGTCACGCTGATGCTCCAGCCCGATATGCACTCCGATGAACTGCGAGAACAATCGCAGGAGATCCTCGACCACATCACGCGACGTTCCGGCCTCGTCGTGCATGGCCACGATGTGACCGGCCGCTTTTCCGTCGACATCGTAGGTCAGTCCGGCGAAGGACATCACCGGATACTCGTCGATTGCGGTCCAGGTCGGGAACCGCCGCCGGAGCTCGGGCTGACCGTCGTAGTAGCAGAACTCCTCGGTCGTCACCACCACCTCGTGGGGTGAGCCTTTCACCACGGATTCGAACTCCGGCTTCAGCTCCGCTGCGTCCCACCACCCGGGGAAGTCCATGATCTCCCGCTCGTCGTCACGGAAGCGACTGACGCCGATCCAGCGCCAGCCGCTGGCCCGGCCCAACGCCAGCGCCGCTCGCCGAAGGATGTCCTCGTCGGCGAGGTTCGTGTCGACGAGATAACCGAACGCTTTCTCTCGGACGCCCAGGCGGTTCATGGCCGGGTCGGTGATGATGCTGAACCCGCCGTCGAGTTCGATCAGTTTGACACTGACGCTGCTGACCAGGTCCTGGGGGAAGGTCACGACGCCGGTGGCCGAGGTGCGGCAATCCTCCCTCATCTCCAGGCCGGAGGGAAGATCGAGCCGCAGGTAGGGGTGATTGGAGAAGAGCCGCTCGCCCGCCTCTGTGAAGATGGCCACGCCGGCGACGTTCTCATCCAGCAACTGGCGCAGCAGCTTCGCCTCGCCGGAGTGTTGACCGTGCTCGTCGAAGATCCGACGGAGGAGTTCCTCCTGGTCCGTCATGTCGATCGGCGCGGCGGTGGCGATCAGCTCGGACGCCGTCGGCCTGTTAACGGGAATGCTCTCAATATGCACGAACGACCCTCCGGGATTCGGTCGACTCGGTGATGGTGGTAGGTCCTTCCGGTCATTTTCGACGGAAGTGGGCGAGCACTTGAGTGCCGTCGGATCAGCGGGTCGTCGTCCGCCCCGTCCGTTCGGCCCATCGACCCGGGTCACTCCCC
>JAOUGG010000047.1 GCA_029857855.1 Acidimicrobiia bacterium
GGGCCGTTTGGGTCGTATTCCTCCCCCGGTCTCCGAGGTGGACCGGGAGGGACCGAGCCCGCCGCTTCGGCGGCCGGATAGGCTGGCGGCGTGGAAGATCTCTCGACCAAGTCGCCGGTTCCGGCGCCAACCGATCCGGAGACGGTCCACAAGCCACTCGAACCGCCCGTCTCGGGCGACACCTGGCTGGGGCTGTCCTCGTCGCCGCTGCCGGTGCAGGAGGCTTCGCAGTGGGTTGTCGATCCGAGTTGTGGGGCCGTGGTGGTCTTCACCGGCACGGCCCGCGACCACTCCAGCGGACGAGACGGTGTCACCAGACTCGAGTACGAGGCCTACGAGTCCCAGGTCGTTCCCCGACTGTCCGAGATCGTGGACCGGGCCCGCGAACGCTGGCCCGATCTGGCCCGTATCGTCCTGCTCCACCGGATCGGCGAGGTGCCCTTGACGGAGGCGGCCGTGGTCGTCGCCGTGTCCTCGCCCCACCGAGGTGAGGCGTTCGAGGCGGCCCGATTCGGCATCGACACCTTGAAGGCGACTGTACCGATCTGGAAGCGGGAGGACTGGTCGGAGGGATCGAGCTGGGGACTCGAGGCCCAGCACATCGTCGACGTCGGCGACGTCTGACCCTTTCGCGGCGGCGCTCAGTCGTCGCCGTCGTGCCCCGCGTCGACCGACAGCAGATCCTCGGCCGCCTGCCTGACCTGCCAGTCGCGGTCCTCCAGGGCCCTGATCAGTGCGGCCTCGACGGCGGGCCCTTCGAACGGTGCGAGCGCCAGCACGGCCCGACGGCGAACCGTGGCGATGTCGTCACACGCCGCCAGGATGGCGTCGATCCCGGCACCGAGCGCGCCCAGAGCCGCCACCGCCGATTCGCGGCAGAGCGCATCGTCGTGTCCGGTGGCCTGCCGGCGAAGTGCATCGACTGCCCGTCGCCCGGGCTCGCCCCGGGGCTCGATCTCACCGAGGGTGAAGGCCGCCAGCTCGGCGAGCTCCGGATCGGCCAGCTGGGCGATCACGGCGTCGGTGCCGTCGGCTCGATCGGACAGTTTCGGAAGAACCTCGAGGGCTCGATAGCGCACGTCGTGGCTCTCGTCGGACAGGAATCCGACAATCCGTTCGACGTCGAGCATCTCGAGCCGGACGGCGGCTCCGATGGCCAGCACCCTGGCCCGGGGGTCGTCAGCGGTGAGCCCCTTCTCGACGACGCGGCGGTCGCCAGTATGCCCGGCTTTGGCGATGCTTCGACATTCGTGGGTTCCGTCCATGGGGTTTTCTTTGCCGCTTCGATCTGGAATGCTGGGGGCGGTCGGTTGCGACCGCCGCATGTCTCCTGCTCCGAACCGGAAGGTTGGTGGGGGGCCGAACCAGACCAACAGAGGAGCATCCATGTCACACATGGTCATTTATCGTGGTTCCGACGGTAAGCCGGGCTACCACCAAACCGACGACATCCATGATGCCGTGGGATTCGTCGAACAGATGCGCAACGACCAGGGCGTCGAGCACGCCCGCATCTTCCGCCTCGAGGAAGTGGTCTTTCAGTACAAGCCGTACTACCGCGTGGAGTTGGCGGAGTCGGGCTTCGGTGAGTTGGGCATTATGGCCGACACCGCGAACGACGGCGGGACCGCCAACGACGTGGCCAACGGCGTGGCCAACGGGTCGGCCAACGGCTCGACCCACAGCTCGAGCACCGGTTCGGCGAACGGTGAGCTGACGATCAGCGCCAACGGAGGTGGATCCGAGGCGTCGAGCGGCGACGGCTCGTCCGACAAGCCAACTCCCGTGGCCACCGGCTCGGCGTCGTCAGCGTCGGGATCGGCCACCACGACGTCGACCGACGACGGCAGCGGGTCCAAGCGGGGCCTGTTCGGTCGCTGATCCGGCCACCGACACCGGTTCTCAGGCGATGGCCTGCTCCAGGAGATAGAGCACCATCAGCAGCGTCAGCGTGATCAGTCCGGCCAGGAAGAGGCCGGCCAGCACCACCATCGAACTCAACGTGAACACGGCGGTGATCCGGCGCCACCACGGTGTTCGAACCCGAGCCTCGTGGGTTTTTGTTTGATGCTGGGTGAGCTGGGCCATCCCGTTCGGTCCTGATCTCAGAGTCGGTCAAAGCGAGGGGATGCGGTCTCCCGGCCGCGGCCCCTTGGCAACTTTGGCGTCAATTTTCACGGGTCTTTCGGTTCGCCGCTGTAGTTTTTAGGCTGGCTGGTCCGATAGGAGAACGATGGAAAACGACGAGGTCAGTGTACCCCGGCCCGAGAATGAATCGAGACCGCCGGCATCGTCCCCAGCCGCATCCTCCACCGCCAGCGATCCGAGCCCCGATCCGAGCCCCGACGAGGCCGTGGCCCCGGTTCCGCCGCTCATTGCGCCGCGGCGGCCGGAGACCCCCGAAGAGGCCCGTCGCTCCATTCGGCGATGGGTTTTCGGCATGGTCGGTTTCGTCGTGGTCGCCGCTGTCATCGGTGGTCTGCTCCTCAAGGTTCCCTACGTGGCCCTGGTGCCCGGTTCGGCCCGCGACACCGAGCCGCTGCTCGCCGTCGACGGCATTGACGAATACCCGAGCGAGGGTGAGCTGCTCCTGCTGACCGTCCGGTTCCAAAACCGACCCAACTTCTGGGAGTACCTGTGGCTTCGGATGGACGACGACGCCCAAGTCCTGCCGGAGGAGAGCATCTTCGGTGACCGCACGCCGGAGGAGAATCGGGAGTTCAACCTCGAACTCATGAACGATTCCAAGCGGGTCGCGGTGGCGGTTGCGCTGGAGCAGTTGGGATACGACGCGGTCCAGGCCGACGCCGTCATCGTCCAGCAGATCGAGGCCGGCGAGGCGGCCGATGGCATCCTCCAACCCGGTGACTCCGTGCTGGCCATCGACGGCGAACCGACCCCGGATACGGCGACGCTCGTCGAGATCCTGGGCTCCCATGTGGCGGGCGACGAGATCGACCTGCTCGTCGAACCGTTCGGAGCCGAGGAGACGAAGAACGTCCAGGTCGTCCTCGGCGATCATCCGGAGAAGCCGGGCACCGGTTTCCTCGGCATCCGCCCCGTCGATCGACTGAAGTTCAACGACGAGTTCGATTTCCTCGTCGAGATCGACTCGGGTTCGGTCGGCGGCCCTTCGGCCGGCCTCGCCTTCACCCTCGCCGTACTCGACCAGTTGACCGAGGGTGAGCTCACCGGCGGGCGGACGGTGGCGGTGACCGGCACGATCAACGCCGCCGGTCAGGTCGGCGCGGTCGGCGGCGCCCTGCAGAAGACGGCGGTGGTCCGGGATCTCGGTGTCGACACCTTCATCGTGCCCGAAGCCCTCGGTGAGCCTGAGCTGGCCGAGCTGGTCGAGCGGGCCGACGGCGAGATCGACATCATCCCCGTCGCCACCGTCGAGGAGGCGCTCGAAGCGCTTGCCGGCCTTGGTGGCGACGTCGACGCGATCGATGAATTCGCCACCGCGAATCGTGGCTGACGCCTGATAAGCGGGCTTTGCCAAGGGTCCAGCACTCGGAGCTTCAAGCGTCGTAGCATCGTGGTATGTCTATGCAGAGTGACCACGAGTTCGCTCCGACGCAGATCGCCGCCGCTGAGTTCCCCACCGCCTTTCGCGGTTACGACCAGGACGCCGTTCGCCACTACCTGACCAGGTTGGCCTCCGCTCTCTCCGAAAACGGGGGAGACGCACTGGCCGCCCTGGCCCGGACCACCACCCTCGATCGGATCGAGGAGCTGGAGGAGGAGAACGACACCCTCAGAGCCGAAGTGCGTGACCTGGAGTTGGAACTGGTTCAACGTTCGGTCGACGGTCCCGCCCAGGGCCGCTCCGCCGAACGATCCGGTCGAGGAAACGCGGAGGGTGACGACGAGTTCGACGTCGATGTCGATTCGACGTTCGACGAACACCGTGCGATCGAGCTGCTGGGCCAGGAGACGGCCCGGGTGCTCGAGTCGGCCCGGTCGGCGGCCTCCGACATCGTGAAGAGGGCCGAGCGTCACGCCAAGGAGATCGAGAAGGACGCCCGAACCGATCTGGCCGACGCCCGCCGCAAAGCCCGTCGGCTGGTGGCCGAGAAGCAGGCCGAGGCCGAGGAGCTCGTGGCCAAGGTGGCGGCGGAGTCCGAGGAGTCGGCCACCACGATGCGGGCCGAGGCCGAGCAGCACCGCGAGATGGTGCTGGCCGAGTCGAAGAAGATCATGGCCGACGCCGAGGAGCGGGCCGTCGCCGACGAGAAGTGGGCCCAGGATCGGGCCGAGCAGATCGTGGCCGACGCCGAGGCCTTGCGGCAACAGTTGCTGTCTGAGCTCGTCGTGGAGCGGACCAGGATCCGCACTGATCTGGAGGAGATGCTCTCGACCCGCGATCGGCTGGTCATGGCGCTCGTCGTCGCCCGGTCGGAGCTCGACGATCTCTCGACACGCCTCGACGAGGCGTCGGTCAAGTCACCGCCGACCACGCCGGAGATCGAGGTCGACGACGCCGACACCTCGGCCCAGGTCGAGAAACTGGTGAGTCAACTCGACGAGCAGCTCGAGCCGGGAGGCGTGCCGTCGGGTCGAAACCCGTCACGGTCGAAGACGAACGCCTCCGACGGCGGTGACGATGACAGCGAAGAAGACGATTCGGTCGAAGAGGTCATCGACCTGACGGCCGACGACGACTCGGTGGACACCTCCGGTGGATCCGGTGGATCGGCCAAGGCCGTCCAGGGCGGATCGGGCAGCGGAGGCACAGGTCCCAAGTCGAAGCGCTCGAACTCGAGATCCCGGAGCAGCAAGAAAAGCACCCGGCGGCGCAATTCGGGACCGTCCGGCGAGCGCAGCACCTCGTCGACGGCGGCCTCGGCCACCGTGGTCGTTGACGCGGTCGACGAGGCTGGCGCCGCCGATGCCGAGACCGATCTTCAGCCGATCGATGGCGACGGCTTGGACGCGGAAACCCCGCAGAACGACGAGTCGTCGGAGACCGCGGAATCCGATGTCTCCGAGAGCGAAACCGACGACGCCGAGACCGCCGACCAGCCGTCGGACGACGCCACGACGGTCGACTCCGACGAGGAGGCCATCGAGTTGAGCCTCATCGAGGGGTTCAACACCATCGAATTGTCGGAAGCCGACCTGGGATTCGCTCGAAAGGCCGCGGAAGCGGCCGGCCGGGAGGATGGCGACGGATCGGACGACCTGTCCGACCAGATCCTCGTGACCGTGGCGTCACGGGAGACCGGAACCGACATGGACGGCAACCGGGGTGACCTTCTGATCGACGAGGAGTATCGGGGCCGCCTTCCTTCGGAGGTGTCGGCCCGCGATGCTGCGCTGGCCGGAGCCGACGATTTCCACCGCTCGCTGAGGCGGGCACTCAACGACGACCAGAGCGAGGTGCTCGACCGCCTGCGGGTCGGCCGGGGCGCCGTCGAGGTGTCCGAACTGCCCAAGTTCACCGACCAGATCGAACGGTACCTCGACCCGCTACGCGACGGCCTGGCCCCGGTGGCGCTCGCCGGCGCCAAGGCCGGTGGCCGCCGGGAGGTGCCCACCGGCGTCCTCGACAACCTGGTCAAACAACTGGCCAAGTACATCGTCGACAAGGTGAGGATTCCCGTCATCCGGGAGGTCGAGCACTCGACCGATCACGATCGGGAGAAGCTTTTCGAGCCGATTCGCAGCGTCTACCGGGATTTCCGCAACGCCGGACTGCTCGATCTCGCCGACGACGCCCTTTACGAGTCGTTCGCCATCGGCCTCTACGGGGCCATCCCGGCTGGTTCGGACGTGATCTGGTTGCTCGACCCCCGCCACGACCCCGATCCGGTCTGTGAGATCAACGCCGGTCGGACCGGCCTCGTCAAAGGTGAGAAGTTCCCGAGCGGTCACGTGCGGCCGCTGGCCTTGCCGAATTGTCGGTGCCTCGTCGTTGCCGACTGAGTCGGCGTCGGGTGAGGTCGACGTGAGGTCGACGCGCGCGCACGCCTGGCCCTGACGGCGACTACCCTCGGGGTGTAATGCGCACAATTCGCGATCGTCGTGGGTCGTCCCGTCTTCGTCTGGTCATCGCCCTGGTGGCCGGAGCCGCGTTCGCCCTCTTTCTCTCCGCCAACGGAATCGCCGGCGTCTACACCGACTGGTTGTGGTTCGACAAGCTGGGCGTCGGCTCGGTGTGGACCACCCATGTAGGCACCCAACTGGTCATGGCGGTGCTGTTCGGGCTGCTGTTCTTCCTCATCTTCTGGGGGAACCTGGTGCTCGCCGATCGCCTCAAGCCGCCGGTTCGGCCCAGCTCGGCCGAGGAGGAGCTCGTCGAGCGGTATCACGAGATGGTCGGCGCCCAGGCCGGCCGGGTTCGTCTCGGGCTGGCCGCCCTGTTCGCGTTGATATTCGGCGCCAACACGTCGGCCCAATGGGAGACGTGGTTGCTGTTCCGCAACTCCCAGGATTTCGGCACCACCGATCCGCTGTTCAACCGCGACGCCGGGTTCTACGTCTTCGACCTGCCGCTCTACTCGTTCCTGGTCGACTGGTTGTTCGCCGCTCTGGTGTTGACCCTGATCGTCGTGCTCATCGCCCACTACCTCAACGGTGGGATCCGGGCCTCGGTGCTCGATCAGCGGGTCACCACGTCGGTCAAATTGCACGTTTCGGTGCTGATGGCCCTGCTCGCCATCATGCGGGCCGTCGACTACTGGCTCGACCGCTACCACCTCGTCACCTCGAACCGGGGGGCGTTCGACGGGGCGCTCGCCACCGACGTGCTGATCCAGGAGCCTGCGTTCAAGCTGCTGGCCCTGATCTCGCTGTTCTGTGCTGCCCTCATCCTGTACAACATCCGTCGCCCGGGATGGGGCCTGCCGATGGTGGCCCTCGGGATTTGGCTGGTGTCGCATTTCGTCATCGGTAACGCCTTCCCGATCGCCTATCAGCGGTTGCGGGTGGCGCCGGTGCAGTCGACCCGGGAAGAGGAGTTCGTCGGTCGCAACATCGAGGCCACCCGCTTCGCCTACGGACTCGACGGCGATCGTCTCACCCGGGTCAGTCTCGACTACGAGGTAGGTCTGAGCGGCGACGACGTCGAGGAATACTCCGATGTGCTCGACAACGTGCCGATCGTCGATCAGGTGCTGGCCGTCGACGAGGTGGTCCGCTCGGAGGCCGATCGTCGCCTGTTCAGCTTCACCTCACCGCTCGACGTCGACCGCTACATGATCGACGGCCAGCAGCGACCGGTGGTGCTGTCGGCTCGTGGTCTCAACGTCAACGAGGTCGGGGAGGGGTGGGAACAGCAGCACGTGATCTTCACACACGGCTACGGTCTGGCCATGGCCGCCGCCTACGACGACGGCGCGTCCCGAGGTCCCACCGATACCCGGGCCCTCGACTTCCTCATCAGGGGGCTGGCGAACATCGAGGTCGATGAGGCGCTCGATGTCGATCTGGATCAACCCCGCATCTACTACGGCGACGGCTTCGGCGGCTATGCCATCGTCGGCAACGCCCGCGAGGAGGTCGACTACCCGACCGACAGCGGTTCCCAGTTCTTCAGCTACGACGGCACCGGTGGAGTCCCGATCGATTCGCTGCTGCGAAAGGTGGCGTTCTCGCTGCGTTTCCGGCAGGTTGATCCACTGATTTCCGACACGATCACCGACCGATCCCGGGTGATCTACAACCGCGACGTGATCGGCCGGGTGCGCAAGATGGCCCCCTTCCTGCGGTTCGACAACGATCCCTACCCGATCGTCGCCAACGGGCACGTGTACTGGATCATCGACGCCTACACCACGACCTCCGACTATCCCTACTCCCAGTCCGTGTCGACCGAACTCGTCGGCGCCGACCTGTCGAGGGGCTACAACTACGTGCGCAACCCGGTGAAGGTCGTCGTCGACGCCTACAACGGCGACGTCGACATGTACGTGACCGATGAGTCCGATCCGATGATCCGGGCCTGGCGGGGGGCGTTCCCCGACCTGTTCTCGGACCAGTCCGAGGTGCCCGACGAGATCCGCAGCCACTTCCGGTACCCGAACGACCTCTTCACGGTTCAAACCGACATGTGGTCCGACTACGTCGTTGACGATCCGGTCGACTTCATCCAGGGCAACCTCGCCTGGTCGGTGGCCGCCCAACCCCAGATCGAAGCCGAATCCGAGGAGAGCGACACAGTGGCCGCGCCGCCCATGGTGCCCCAGTACTTGATGGCCCGACCTCCCGGCGCGACCGAGGCCGAATTCGTGTTGCAGCGGGCGTTCGTGCCCCAGTCCGGCGTCGACAGCAACACCACCCGGCCGGAACTCACCGGCTTGATGATGGCCCGATCCGATCCGGAGAACTACGGCGAGTTGATCCTGGCCACCCTGCCGCCAGGCCAGATCGACGCGCCCGATCTGGTGCACGCCCAGATCCGGCAGAGCCCGGTCATGACGGCGTTCGTTCTCGAGAAGCGAGGGGCGAAGGTCGAGTTCGGCGAGATGAGTATCGTGCTCGTCGACGACACGATCGTCTATATTCGCCCCGTCTACGTCGAGTCGAACAGCCAGACCGCCATCCCCGAGCTGCAACGCATCGTGGCCGTGAACGGCGATCGGATCTTCATGGACTCGACGATCGACGGAGCCATCAGGGGAGTGGTCGGCGCCCAGGCGGCGGCTGGACCGGAACCGCCGAATACGACCGAGGGTGATACAACCACGTCGACCGGCGACGAGTACAACGTGACGGAGATGTCGGTCGTCGATCTGGTGGCGCTGGCCGATGTGTTGCTGATCCAGGCCGACAGTCTCGAGGACACCTCACCCGAGGAGGCTGCTTTGCTCCGGGAACAGGCCCGTATCGCTCTCAGCGAAGCGAAGAACAAGTTGGGCGGCGTCACCCCTGATCCGCCCGCTGAGCCATCTGATACCTAAACGGCAACGGTTTCTTCATCAAACAGTCGCATGCGGCACCGAGTTTGCATCTTTTGTAGCAATCCCGACTATCTGGATCGACAAGTTTGCCGCTACTATACGAGGTAAGGCCCGATCGATGCTTGAGTTCTTCGCGGCGGAAGGCTTCTCAGGCAGCGGTCGGGCCGTCTTGTGTCCCGAATCAGGTCGGAGTGCCCGAAAATCAGATCGGGCCGGGGGGAACGAAGTCGACCTGACGGTGGTTTGAGTAGGGTGTGAAAAGGTGTGGTCGTTTCGCATGACGACCGGCCGCCCCGACCCGAACCGAACGGAGTTTGCCCATGTTCCGCCGAGTAGATCCACAAAAGCTCGAAGTCCCGGCTCCCGAAGACACCCTGCCCGGACGCCTGGATCCGATGCCCGTACCCGACGCCCACTACGTCAACGGCAATCCGCTGGTCGGTCCCTTCCCGGAGGGAACCGACACCCTCATCGTCGGGATGGGCTGCTTCTGGGGGGCTGAGCGTTTCTTCTGGCAGCAACCCGGCGTCTACACCACCGCCGTCGGCTACAGCGGGGGTACCACACCAAATCCGACCTATCAGGAGACCTGTAGTGGTATGACCGGCCACACCGAGGCCGTGTTGATCGTGTTCTTCCCCGAGCAGGTGAGCCTCGAGACCCTGTTCAAGATCTTCTGGGAGAACCATGATCCGACCCAGCACATGGGTCAGGGCAATGACATCGGCACCCAGTACCGCTCGGCGATATACACAAACTCACCGCAGCAGCTCGAAGCGGCCAAGAAGAGCCGTGACGTGTATCAGCGGCAGCTCGCCGACGCCGGATTCGGTGGCATCACCACCGAGATCGCCATGGCCGGCCCGTTCTACTACGCCGAGGAGTACCACCAGCAGTACCTGGCCAAGAATCCCGGCGGTTACTGTAATCACGGGTTCTGCCAGGTCGGCTACCAGGCGGAACCGGTCGGGTGACGGCCGCAGCGGGGCGTAGCTTCCGGCAGCTCCACGACCCGGGCAACCCGTTCCTGCTGGCCAACGCCTGGGATCTCGGGTCGGCCCGGGTGCTGGAGGCACTCGGAGCGGAGGCGATCGGAACGTCATCGGCGGCACACGCCTTCACCCTCGGGCTACCCGACATGGGGCATGTGGGTCGCGACCAGGCCCTCGATCATGCGTCGGCCGTCGTCGATGCGGTCACC
>JAOUGG010000680.1 GCA_029857855.1 Acidimicrobiia bacterium
ATTACATCGAGAGCGCAACCACTTCAGGCGAACGAAGTGCGGTCCTCGGGCTATGTGAGCGAGCCAGGCGAAGAGGCTCGCACTGGTTCAATCGGCGGTTCAGCGAGATACTTGAGTGATTGGGTAGAACTACCCAGTCACCGCGTTCACGCCGCTCGAAGTGGGGCTCGGAATCACCTGTGGCAGTCCGACATCGGACGCTAGACTGAGCGGACCCTGGAGAGGTGACAGAGTACGGCCGATTGTGCCTCCCTGCTAAGGAGGTGTCTGCGCAAGTGGACCGTGGGTTCAAATCCCACCCTCTCCGCTCGATGAAACCCGCCCAAACCCCGCTGTTTGAGAGGGTTTCTGGCGTTTCGTCAGATCACACGCCCGCAGTCAGGCATACAGATTGGCGGAATCTCGTGGCCACGCATCGCACAAGATCGCACAACCGCTGACGTCGACGGCGCAGCCGCATCATGATATCATGACATCATGCCTAAGCAGACCACGGTTCGACTTCCTGACGATCTCGCCGACGAAGCAGAAGTAGTTGCCCGAGTCAAGAACACAAGTGTCAACCAGCTAATCGTCGACTCACTCACCGCCGAGATCGAACGAGTCCGCGCCGACAAAGCCTTCACCGACCGTGCCAAGGCTCTCGTCGAACGAGACAAAGAACTGCTTGAACGCCTGGCCAAGTGACCCGATACCTCAACCTGGCCGAGTACTTCGTCCTCGCTGAACTCGTCACCGGCGTGCCGGCCGAAACGTTGACCAAGGCCAGCCGAGTCGACCTTGCAGACTCAGCACTACACGCACCACAGGCGGGATTCGGCGAAGACGACTTCTACCCGGATCTCTTCGACAAGGCCGCCGTTCTTTGCTGGCGACTCGCCAGGAACCATCCGTTGCCCGACGGAAACAAACGAGCAGCCTGGATCTCGATGACCATGTTCATCGAACTCAACGGCGGACGATGGGATCCCGCCACACCGGACGTCGATGAAGCCGAGGCAGTCATGCTGGCGGTCGCAGCCGGAACCACCCCCGAAGCCGACCTCGCCCAATGGCTCTCGGAACGAGTCACTTTCGAGTAGGAAACTCACGGCACAAACCACAGCTGGACCAACGACTCGATCGCACATCCATCGCACACCAGCGCCGTTCGTAGTCGTCCACTCCAGACGGCCAGGCGGCCGTTCCCCACTCCTGGAGCCGTCTGGACCGCCACGGAATCCTCCGCACAGAACTGCTAAGGAGGTGTCTGCGCAAGTGGACCGTGGGTTCAAATCCCACCCTCTCCGCATTCAGAAGCCCGCCCAAACCTCGCTGTTTGAGCGGGTTTCTTGCTTTCCTGGTGTCGACGGCGATGACCAGCAACGACGGCAATAGCGAGTCCAAGCCGGCTACCGATTGCACACGGGATTCTCAGTCGGCCCAGACATCCCGTGTAATCGTCACGGCCGAGCGTCGACTGGCGGCATCCGACGTATGAGCGTTCAACCGCAGAACCAGAGAGGGGTCAGCGTGGCCCAACCACGCCTCACGGTGCGAACGTCGACGCCCGCCATCACCCATCTGGTGGCGGCCGAGTGGCGAGGACCCATGGAATGTGAGCCCGTCCACGCCCGCAGCCTCAACGGCCGGCTGAAAGACTCGTCGCCGGAATCCTGACCGACGGATCGAACTCCGGTCGGCCACCGGCTTCGGTGAGCGTTCGTCGGACTTGCAGTTCGCCGCCCTCGACAGGCTCTATGTCTGCCACCCGCAATGCTGCCACCTCTCCGAACCGCAGTTCCAACACGCCTGCCAGATTGGCCATGCACCGCCACCGCTCCCCCATCGCATCGGCCAGGCGGTGTGCGACCCCGCCGCCGGAACGGCCAGCGGCCAACCCTCACCGGCCACACCAGCCCCGTGACCTCGGTGGCGTTTGCCACCATCAGGGACCGAACCCATTTAGCGGCGGAGGGGTGCTGTATGTTTGGTTGGATTAGCTATCTGGGATTCACGAGCACGTCAGTCGTGACTTCGCTGAATCCGCCACCCTGAGCACTTACGGTGTAGAGGCCTTCAGGGAGGGTAACAGCGGTGCAGTCTCGGGTCGTTTCGTGTTTGAGGCGGGGGGTCGGCACCTGTCGCCCCGTGATGCTTTGGATCTTGAAGGTAATTCCACCGAGATTTTGGTGTGTGATGGTGATCGGAATAGATTCGCCAGCGGTGGCGATGGTGGGGACGTGGAGTCCGACGCCTTCACCCATCGGAGGGCCGATAGTCAGATGCTGGATGACATGTTTGACCCAGTTGAGGCCTTCGGGTGATTTGGCGATCGGTCCGTGTTGTTGGGGAAGAGGAAAAGGGGTTTGACCCCTCAGGTAGGACGCGCCGGCGTAGACCGTACCGTCACCGCCCCAGTCGTGGCCATCGACGATCCTGTGGCAATCGGGCTGACCGTTGTTGACGGTGTAACTCTGCAGCGTCGGTTGGGCTGATCCGCTGAGCGGCACGATGGTAGGAGGTTTGTCATAGGTCGGATCGTTGACCTTGGCCCGGTTTGTTTCGGCGAGTTCCGCAAGCGAGCTGTCGGCGCCAATGGCGGTGAAGTCGCTGATGGTCGGCCGGCTTGCGGTGTCTGGCGGTTCGGGGTCGCTTGTGAGACTGGGGTAGGACGGGAGTAGGTCGTACATGGCCGGGAGCTCCCGTACCAGGGTCTTGAATTGGCCGGATCGGATGTCCGCGCCATCTGACAACTACTGATTGTAGTAGTCGGGACGATAGTCCCTGGGCTCGACGTTTGCCTCGCTCTACGGTGGGTGCAGAGGCCGGATCCTCCGCTCTGACCGGCGCCCTTGAAGGAGATGAGTTCCCGATGTTTGTGGTGAGCTTG
>JAOUGG010000048.1 GCA_029857855.1 Acidimicrobiia bacterium
CTCTCAGTGTTAGCCCGCCGGGCGCGGCCGTGCAAGCCTCGGTCGGGAAGCATTCGCCGGCGACACACGTCAAATGATGTGACCTACGTCAAATAGCGGAGCACCTCGTGTGCCGCCTGGTGGCCGCCCAGGCCGTGCACACCCCCGCCGGGCGGGGTGCTGGCCGATCCCATGTAGAACATCGGCACGCTGGTGCGGTACGGGTTGAGCGTCGGCCAAGGACGAAGGAGCGCCCGGTGGTCGACGTTCGAGCCGCCGGCGACGTCACCGCCGATGAGATTGGCGTCGGCCCGCTCGAGGTCGGCGGGTAACCACACCCGCCGGTCGATGATCGTGTCGCGGAAGCCGGGAGCGAAGCGTTCGATCTGGGCCTCGATCGCTCCGCTCATGTCGATGGTCGATCCGTTCGGGACGTGACAGTAGGTCCACACGGTGTGGCGACCGTCCGGTGTGCGCGACGGGTCGAACAGAGTGTGCTGGGCCAGCAGCACGAACGGAGTTCGGGGATGACGGCCTCGGGCCACCGTCCGCTCGGCGGCCGCGACCTCGGCGAACGTGCCGCCGACGTGCACTGTTGCGGCCGAGGCCACGGCGGGGTTCGTCCACGGGATCGGTTCGGAGGTGTCGAAATCGACCTTGCACACGCCCGGCCCGTAGCGGAAGCGACTGAGTCGAAGCCGGTAGGACCTCGAGAACCGCTGGCCGACGATCCTGCTGATCTGGCGGGGCGACAGGGCGAACAGGACGGCTCGGGACTCGGGCAGATCGTCGGTGGACGCGACCCGGTGACCGGTTCGGATCTCACCGCCCAACGACGTCAGCACTTCGGCCATGACCCTGGTGATCTCCCCCGCGCCACCGGCGGGAAACGGCCAGCCGACGGCGTGGGCCGACGATCCGAGCAGGAGGGCGAATCCGGAGGTGAGCGGCCGGTTCAGCGGCGCCACGGAGTGGGCGGCGTGACCGGCGATGATGGCTTTCGCCCGATCGGTGTGGAAGCGCCGGGCGGTCAACGAGGCAGGAGCGGCGAGCGGCCGCAGGAGCCTCGCCGCCAGCACCGGTCGCTGCAAACCCTCACGCACCAGGCCGGGCAGCGGTTTGGTCGTCAGTGCGAGAAGGTCGTCGAAGCGACGGCTTGGCCTGCCGTAGAGGGCGCGGTATGCGTCGCCGTCGTCCGCCCCGAGTTCGGACACCGTTCGGTCGAGGTCGCGCCAGACGACCGCCGCGTCACCGTTGTCGAGGGGGTGGGCGACGGCGGCCTCCGGGTTGATCCACCGGAGGCCGTGTCCGCCCCAGTCGATCGTGCGCATGAACGGCGACGCGACGGTCAGCGGGTGGATGGCGGAGCCGAAGTCGTGAACGGCTCCGGAGGCGTTGGTGAGGGATCGGGCCGCTCCTCCGATCTCGTCGTTGGCCTCGAGGACCAGCACCGATCGTCCGGCCCGTGCGAGGGTGATCGCACCGGCCAGCCCATTGGGCCCGGATCCAACGACGACGACGTCATGCACAGTTCAAAACATAGACGTCGACGGTGCCTTTTCCGGGTGGCATGGCACAATGGTTCCCGTGGCCGTTCTCCGATTGTTCGCTCAAGCCCGCGAATCGGCGGGCGCGGGCAGTGTCGAAGTGCCGGGCGACACGGTAGGCGACGTCCTCGACTCCGCCGTCGAACGATTCGGTGATCCATTCCAGCAGATCCTGGCCGGGAGCAAGGTCTGGCTCAATGGCAATCCCGTCGATCGGCAGGCGCCGGTCGATGCCGACGACGAGGTGGCCGTGCTGCCCCCGGTGTCCGGCGGGTAGTGGGGAACGCGAACTGATGAGAGAAACCGAGGACGCTGCGGAGCGCGAATTCGAGAAAGCGGTGCGCCGAGCGCTCGACAACCCGCTGGGTCCGGTGAGCGACGGTGGTCCTCCGACGATCCCGACCGAGGTCGTTCGCCGGCCCAGTATGCGTCCGGACCCCGGCCTGCCCGACCCGCTGAGTGGCCGCGAAGGCCAGCGGCCCCCGCAGCCCCGGTCGGCTGAGCCGGTCGAGCAGGGAACCTCCGGCGTTCCTCGACCTCAGGCGCCATCCGAGCGCCCCCAGTCCGGGCAGCAGCCGCAGCAGCGGCCCTCCAGCCTCCCCCAACCCCAGCGGCCCCAGCGATCACAGAACGAGACGCGGTCGTTCCCACAGCAGCGAGTTGTGCAGCAGCGAGTCCCGCAGCAGCGTGTTCCGGATCAGCAGATCCCGCAGCAGCGAGTCTCGCAGCAGCGAGTTCCGGATCAGCAGATCCCGCAGCAGCGAGTTCCGCAGCAGCGAGTTCCGCAGCAGCGAGTTCCGCAGCAGCAAATCCCGCAGCAGCGAGTTCCACAGCGGCAAATCCCGCAACACCGATCGCCGGAACAGCCCCCGTTCGGCCAGGGCGACTACACCTCCGAGGCCCAGCGCCGCGCGCCCCAACCCGGCCCCGGAGCCGATCACCGGCGGGCCGTGGCCGACCAATGGGCCGACCCCCGTTCGTCACGCCCCCAGCCGAAGCAGAAGGTCAAGTCGAAGGGTCGACGCAAACGCGACGCCAAAGAGGTCCAGGGCAACCGCGCCCGGGAAGCCAAGTGGGCGGCCAACCGTTGGGCGGTGCCCTACTTCACCGACGGCCCCAAGGTGACCCTCGGCGTGCTGTGGTTCGCCTTCCTGATCGGGGGCGCGTTACTCGGATTCAACTACGACAACTCGGCGGTGTCCTCGGTCGCCGTTGCGGTGGTCACCTCCGTCGTGGCCGCCCTCGCCGGTCTGCAGATCGGGTTCGCCTGGTTCCCGAAGAACTCGGCCACCCGCACCTGGACCTCGATCGCCGCATTCGTCGTCGGTGTCTCCGGGTTCTACGGGCCATGGGGTGTCGTCATCGGCCTGATCGTCGGTCTGCTGATCCTGACCGCGTACTTGATCCTGTACCGGGGTCACCGGCGAACGTCGGCACAACTGTTCGACGTGCTGATCCGGGCCGCCATCCCCGTCGGCCTGGCATCGGCTTCGATGGGCGCCATGGCCTACCGCAACCTGCCGGTGTTGATTGCGCTGATCCTGTTCGTCAGCGCCTACGAGGTCGGTGATTTCCTCGTCGGATCCGGTGCGTTCAACCCGGTCGAGGGGCCGATGGCCGGTCTCATCGCCGCCGGCGTGATTGCATTCTTCCTGTTTCTGATCCAGCCCGAACCGTTCAGCTCGGAAACCGTCGTGATGTTCGTGGCGGTGGCCGCAGTCTGCTGCGTCGCCGGTCAGTACCTGGCGTCAGCGCTGTTGCCCCGTGGCAGCATCTGGGCTCCCGCGCTCCGCCGCCTCGACTCCTACCTGATCGTCGCTCCGCTCTGGCTCCTGCTGCTGGTCCTGCTGCCCGACGTCCACTAGCGTCGGCGGCCCGTCCCTCCGGGGGCGGCACGCTTCCTGTACCCTGGCCAGTAGTATGCACGCCGATCTGCAACGACTGATGGCGCCGGAGATGCTCGACAATCTCCGGGCCGAACAACTGCCGCGACTCCGTGACCTCCGGGTCCAGTTGACCCAGGCCGAAGGGGACATCTCCTTCGTACGCCGGGTGACCCAGGGACGCCTCGACATCGTCGGCCACGAGGTGGCCCGACGGGAACGCCGCGCCGCGGCCGGTTTCTCCGACGACGAACCCGACCCCGACGACGGGCCACAGATGACCTCCGCATCGGGTCTTCTATTCGACATGCCCGACATCCTGACCGACGCCGATCGCGTCAAGTCCACGACTGCGAAGTCGCCGGCCGATCTGGAGGACGTCCCCCACACCATGCCGTCGCGCATGGTGCAGGTGCTCGAGCCGGGCGACATCGCGCTGGCGTTGATCGAGGATCTCGACCAGGTGGCCTCACCCGGTGATCTGGCCCGGGTCGAGAACCTGGAACCGGGTCAGCTGGCGGATCTCTTCGACAGGCTTCGGACCTTCGAGATCGATCTGTCGTCGTCACGCCGAACCCTGCACGACCGCATCGACCGGATCCAGGACGAGATCGCCCGCCGTTACCGCGATGGCGAGGCCACGGTCGACTCCCTCCTCCAAGGCTGACAACACTGACCAGGGCCGATCGGGTCGGCCCCGCCCGGCGCCGAAGTGCCGGTATGTTGGACTGGTGAGCCGCGAGACCACACCGTCCGACGACAAAACCGTGTCCGACAAAAAGGCCGCGTCCGACGGGAAGTCCGGGGCCCCCGATATCGGCGAATTCATCCGGGAGCAGCGGCAACTGGCCGAGATGTCGTTGCGTCGCCTGGCCGATGTGGCGGGCGTATCGAATCCCTACCTGTCGCAGGTCGAACGGGGCCTCCGTAAGCCGTCCGCCCAGATTCTCCAGCAGCTGGCCAAGGCGCTGCAGGTTTCGGCCGAGACGATGTACATCCGGGCCGGCATGCTCGACGGCGACGCAGTGGTTGAACCGACGCTCGAGTCGGCGATCCGCCATGCCCCGGAACTCAACGAGGAACAGCGCAAGGCGCTGCTCAGCGTCTACCGGTCGTTCCTGGCCGCCGGTGCCGGTGAATCGGCCGCCGCCGACTGATCCGGCCATGGCTTCGGCGGTCTGGCGTGTGCGACGGACGCGAGCCTGCTTGGCCGCTGACGAGGGCCACCCTCTAACCTGGTTACGGTGATCAGCAGAGCGGCCTTCCTTTCGTTGCACACCTCGCCCCTGGTCCAGCCGGGTGTGGGCGACGGCGGTGGGATGAACGTGTACGTGCGTGAGCTGGTATCCGGGCTGGCCGGGGCCGGCGTCGTCTGCCGGGTCTACGTCCGCCGGTGGGCCGACGATCTGCCGGAGAAGGTGCTGGTCGAACCGGGCTTCGAGGTCGTGCACGTACCGGCCGGGCCACCCGTGCTGAAGAAGGAGTACCTGGCCGCACATGTCGACGAGTTCACCGATTGGGTGGCCAAGGACTTCGTCGACTTCGAACCCGACGTCGTCCACGCGAACTACTGGCTGTCCGGGGTGGCCGGACGAGCGCTCAAGCAGCAGCTCCACCTGCCGCTGCTCACCACCTTCCACACGCTGGCCCGGGTCAAGGCCGAGGCCGGCGACTTCGAACCCGAATCGCGGGCCCGTGCCGAATCCGAGATCATGAGCTGCGCCGACGTGGTCCTCGCCAACGCCGAGGCGGAGGCCGACCAGCTCATCGAGTTCTATGACTGCGATCCGGAACGGATCGAAATCGTCCCGCCCGGTGTTGACCACGCCCTGTTCTCACCCGGCAACCAGGCAGGCGCCCGCTGGGCGTTGCGCACCGACGACCGGCGCCCGCTGCTGTTGTTCATCGGCCGTATCCAGCCGCTGAAGGGGGTCGACGTCGCCATCGAGACGCTGGCCCGGATCGAGCGGACCGACGCCCGACTGTGGATCGTCGGTGGCGCCAGCGGCGACAAGGGCGACGCCGAGGTGATCCGCACAAACCGGCTGATCGACGAACTCGGCGTTCGGGACCGCATCGAGTTCAAACCGCCGGTTCCCCATCACCTGCTGTCGACCTACTACCGGGCGGCCGACGTCTGTCTCGTCCCCAGCCGGTCGGAGTCGTTCGGCCTGGTGGCGCTCGAGGCCGCGGCGTGCGGCACACCGACGGTCGCCTCGGCGGTCGGCGGTCTGTTGACCCTGGTCGAGCACGGCCACAGTGGCTATCTGGTCGACGGTCGCGATCCGGCCGACTACGCGGCGTGGGTGAATGCCATCCTGGAGGATCCGGTGCTGGCCCGCCGCCTTTCGGTGTCGGCCGCGGCCCGGGCCCGCACCTACACCTGGTCGACGTCGGCCGCCCGCCTCCGTCGCCTCTACGAGGACCTGGCCCAGGGAGCCCTGGCTCCGTGCCCGTGACCCCGCCAACCGACGACGAGATCCAGGAGCGGTTCGACACCATCGACCGTTGGTTGAAGGCGCAGATGGCAGGGAACCCGGTCGTCGACACGGTCGAAGCCGACATCCACAATCAGAGGGCTTGGTATGTGCGGTTGCTGGGCGACGAGAAGGAGTTCTCCACCGTTTGGCTCCAGCTCCGCCAGCGCACACTGCACGCCGAGACCTACTTCATGGCGGCCCCTCAGGAGAACGAGGCGGAACTCTACGCCTACCTGCTGCGACGCAACGCCCGGATGATCGGCGGACGATTCGTGATCGGCCCGGAGGAGGCCGTGTACCTCTACTGTCAGCTCGACAACACGATCGTCGGGATCGACGCCCTCCCCGGCGAACTCGATCGAATCCTCGGATCGATCTACCAGTGGGTGGAGCAGTTCTTCCAACCGGCGCTCCGCATCGGCTTCGCCTCGCGGTTCCGGACCGACTCCGTCTGACCGTCCCCTCCGAAATTCGCGCGTCAGGTGGTACTCGGTACCGTCCTGGCTGCAAATTTTGGCGGTTACGCTCGGACATCATGGGACAAAGCCAGGGTCGGACATTGCAGATGGTCGGTGGCGGAAAGATGGGCCAGGCGCTCGTCGGTGGTCTGCTCGAGGCCGGTTGGGCCGATCCGGCCGAGTTGACCATCGTCGAGGTGCTGGCCGAACAGCGGGATCGGCTGACCGATGAGCTGCCCGGCGTGAACGTGGTGGCCGACCCGCTCACCGATCCCGGCGTCGACACCGTGCTGGCCGTCAAACCCCACTATGTCGTCGACGTCTGCGGCGGGCTGACAGCACCCGGTAGGGTGATCTCGATCGCCGCCGGGATCACGATCGCCACCATCGAAGCCGCCCTCCCGGCCGGCACACCGGTGATCCGGGTGATGCCCAACACCCCGGCTCTGGTCGGGGCGGGCGTGTCGGGTCTGGCCCCGGGAACCAATGCCGCCGACGCCGATCTCGAGTGGGCCGTCGAGGTGCTCGGCGCGGTGGGGGAGACGGTCGTCGTCACCGAAGCCCAGCTCGACGCCGTGACCGGGATGTCGGGATCGGGTCCGGCCTACATCTTCCTCGTGGCCGAGGCCATGACCGACGCCGGGGTTCGCTACGGCCTGCCCCGTCCGATAGCCGCCAAATTGGCTGTCAACACCATCAACGGCGCCGGGAGGCTGATGACCGAGACCGGCACCGATCCGGTCGAGCTGCGGGCTGCCGTGACCACCCCGGCCGGAACCACCGCCGCCGGCTTGGCCGCGCTGGAGGACCACGGCCTCCGAGCAGCGTTCTCCGCCGCGGTGGGAGCCGCCACCGACCGCTCGATCGAACTCGGTCGGGGTTGACGGCGCCACGAGCCGGAGACCCGGGAACGAGCTACCACGTGCGATTCAACACCATCACCTTCCTGTCCGACTACGGGCTCGACGACGAGTTCGTCGGCGTCGTGCACTCGGTGATCCGCTCGGCCGCTCCCGACGTCCGAGTCATTGATCTGGCCCACAACATCGCCCCCCACGACGTGCGGGCCGGTGGCCTGGCCCTCGCCCGGTCGGTGCAGTACATGGCACCTGGCGTCGTCCTGGCCGTCGTCGATCCCGGCGTGGGGACCACCCGTCGCCCGGTCGTCGTCGAGGTGGCCGACGGCCAGGCGTATCTCGTCGGGCCCGACAACGGTCTGCTGGCCCCGGCCGTCGCCATGGTCGGCGGGGCCACGACGGCCGCCGTACTCGACAACACCGACTACCACCTCGAACGATTCGACCCCACGGTTCCCTCCACGTTCGACGGCCGCGACGTGTTCGCCCCGGTGGCCGCCCACCTCTGCCTCGGCGTGCCGCTCACCGAGTTGGGCACGCCGATCGATCCCGCCCTCCTCATGCCCGGACTGTTACCGATCAGCGAGCCCGACGAAGACGGCGCTCTGCGAGCCGAGGTCCTGTGGATCGACCGGTTCGGCAACGCCCAGCTCAACGTCGACCCAGTCGACATCGCCGGTTGGCCGACGACGATCGCCGTCAGTGGTGGCCGCCTGCCCCGCAATGCGGTCCGGGTCGCGACCTTCGGCGACATCCCGACCGGGGGAGTAGGTCTGCTCGTCGACTCCTACGGGCTGCTGGCGCTCGCCGTCGACCGCGGCTCGGTGGCGGCCGAGCTGCACCTGGCCGAGGGCGACCAGTTGACGTTGCGGCCCGTCGAGGGTGGAGTGGGCTCCGGACAGAGCTCGCCGGTGTCGCTCACCACCAAACCCGGCGAGGTGCAGGGACCCAGCCGCACCCGCCCTGACGGCGACCACGGTCAGTAGCCAGGCGGTACCCTGATCCAATGCGGCCATCGATTGTCATCACACTCGGACTTCTGATGCTGGCCATCCTGGCCGCCGGTGTGGTGCAGTTCTTCTTCATGGCCTGACGCCGTGTCTAGATCCCCGGGTTCTTGAGCGGGGTGCCGACCCAGCTGCGAGGCAGGATCGAGCGAAGCGCACGCATCACGTCGCCGTGGCCCTGAGGGGTGAAGGTCAACTGACCCCGATCCTCCCGGGTTCCGGTCATCGCCACCAGCCACTGGCCGTTGCCGCCGGCGTCGATGCCTCGAAGCTCCGACGATTCCTGCCCATCGTCGGTCGACCAGCTGGAGTTGACCCGCCACCGGCGAACGTCGGCGTCCTGGAAGTCGAGTACCCGCTGAGCCTGCTCGGACGACAGACCGGCGTCGACCAGGATCTTCGCAGCCCGGTCCGGATCGTCGAGCACGGCCTCGGCCTCGGCCACGGCCTGGGTGGCCACCGAGATCGGGGCTTCACCGACATTCTGCGGCGGGCGCGCCACCATGAGTTCACTGAGCACATAGGGGAGCTGCATCACGTCGACCGGACGGAACTCGGCGAAAGCGGGATCGAGTGACGACGACACCACCGCCTGGCGGGGTGTGGCCCACACGGTCGATGAGCTTGCGTCGGCGCCGTACCGCAGTTCGACGTTGATGATCAGACTGGCCTGATTGGCAACCCGGAGAAGGTCCGCCGCCAGCGGATCGAGGTCGTCGCCGACGATGATGCCGGCGGCGCGGAGTTGGGTGACCAGCTCGGAGTCGGCCGCGCCGGTGCCGTCGATGCCGTTGCGGCTGTACTTGAGGGCGTGGGCGAAGCGGAGACTCTCCGTGACCAGGTTGGACGGCAGTCGAAGCTGGCAGCGGCTTCGATCGAGGATCATCGCCGTCGTGGTCATCGTCGTCGTGGCCGACGACGAGGCGCCGTCGGTAGCGGTATCGGCGGTGTCGGAGTCTTCATCCATACCCTGGTCCTCGTCACGCTCGATCACATCCTGACTCTCCGCCATCCAGCTCCTCCTCCTCCTCAACAAGCAGTCGGGCGTCCAACAATACTGAACGGGTGAACGACAACGCTTTGTCGGCCGACCGATCCCAAGAGACGAAGTGAACTCGTGCCCCCCGAGCCTTGGATATCCCCTCCTATTTTCTAGCGCCAAAAACGTCCGGAGTCACGGCCGAACGGACAGGAGATTTTCGGCGATCGTACATGATCCTGCGCCGACGGGCGATTTGACGCCGCCGGATGGGTCACGGATATCTCTGTTCGCTAGTCTGTCTGCACTGCCGTTTGGGTTGGCTCAGGTCCGTTTCGACTGACGAACAGGTGCGTACAGAATGGGTTTTGCGTCCGAGGCGGCGTTGACAGCATGAATCAGACACCGGGGGATTCCGATGGCTCGACGAGCGGTTCCGGCACCGCGACCGTCGAGCGGAATCTGGCGTACTACTTAGAACGCCATGCGGCCGAGGCAACGGCGCTCGTCACTCCGGCCGGCACGATCACCCACGGCGATCTCCGATCGGGGATTGCCCGTTGGCGTCGCGCGCTGATCGAGGCCGGTGTCGGCCGCGGCGACCGGGTCGCCCTGCTCACCGGCAACCATCCCGACTTCGTCCACCTCCACGTGGCGACCATCGGGTTGGGCGCCATCAGCGTGCCCCTGAACTGCGACTCCCCGCCGGCCGAGCTGCTGCCGCAGCTGGAGGCGGTTGATCCGGCCGTGATCCATGTCGGTCCTGAGGGTGAGAAGGTCTGGACCGGGGTTCCCTCGCCGTTTGCCGAACGCCGTTTGACCTCCCCGTCGGCGAACGTTGGCAACGGCAACGGCAACGGCAACGGCAGTGGCTCGACGGGCGACGACCCCGGTGTCGTCG
>JAOUGG010000681.1 GCA_029857855.1 Acidimicrobiia bacterium
GGGGGGGGGGCGGGGTGATCGGGGGGTGACGGTGGGGCTAGCCCTGTCGTTCCTCCGGGCGCCAGTCGGGGTGATCGACCTCAACGCCGTGCTCTTCGAGATAGCGCTCGGCGTCGATGGCCGCGGTGCAGCCCGATCCGGCGGCGGTGATGGCCTGACGGTAGTAGTCGTCCTGCACGTCACCGCAGGCGAACACGCCCTCGACGTTGGTGCGGCTGGAGGGATGCTCGGTGATGAGGTAGCCGGAGTCCTTCATGGCCAGCTGGCCCTTGAAGATCGAGGTGTTGGGCCGGTGGCCGATGGCGACGAACATGCCGGTCACCGTGAGGTCGGACCGCTCGCCGGTCTTGGTGTTCTCGATGACGAGGCCTTCGAGCTTCGTGTCGCCTTTGAGCTCGACGACATGGGAATCCCACTGGAAGTTGATCTTCGGGTTGGCGAACGCCCGGTCCTGCATGATCTTCGAGGCCCGGAGCTCGTCGCGCCGGTGCACGATCGTGACCGACTTCGCGAACTTGGTGAGGAACGTGGCCTCCTCGATGGCCGAATCGCCGCCGCCGATGACGGCGATGTCGTGGTCGCGGAAGAAGAAGCCGTCGCAGGTGGCACACGTCGACACGCCGTGGCCGGTCAGCTCGGTCTCCTTCGGCAGGCCGAGCATGAGTGCCTCGGCCCCGGTCGAAACGATCACCGTGCGGGCCAGATACGTCGGCTCGGCCGCCTCGGGGTCGCCGACCCAGATCTTGAACGGTCGCTCGCTGAAGTCGACTCTGGAGGCCTTGACGGTCTCCATCTTGGCCCCGAACCGCTCGGCCTGGGCCTTGAAGTTCATCATCAGTTCGGGACCCATGATGCCTTCGGGGAAGCCGGGGAAGTTCTCGACCTCGGTGGTCAGCATGAGCTGCCCGCCGGGCTGGTCACCGGTGGACGAAGGTTCGCCCTCCAGCACGAGCGGTTCGAGTGAGGCTCGGGCGGTGTAGATGGCGGCGGTCAGCCCGGCGGGGCCGCTGCCGAGGATGACGACGTCGTGAAGCGAAGCGGACATGATGCTCCTGGTTGAGTCCTGGTCGGGGTCGGGGTCGTGGTCGCAACGAGCCGGGACGGAAGCCCGACCCTGGTTTGGCTACCGATCTTTCTTATGCCAAAAGAAGAGCCCGGCACCCAAAAATATTCCGCCCAGCACATAGTGGGCCAACCACGACTCGTTCGGCTCGACGAAGGGCAGCAGCTCACCCGAGGCCACCACCAGCAATCGGAAGAACAGCAGGAGCGCCACGATCAACAGCACGAAGCCGATGAGCCCGATGGCCATCATGTAGACCGCGGTGCGTGACGCGATCAGCGCCGGGCCTGTCGTTTTGTCGCGAACCTGGCCGACGTACTGGGTGATCGAACTGGTGGCTCGGGCCGCCCAGTCGTCGTCGCTCCGACTATCGAGGAACTGCTGTGTTTCGGGTTCGCCAGACATCACACTTGATCGTAGCGCCTCGACGTCGCGGTGCTGCCTGGAGTCGCACCGGTCGGTTCGGTATCGGCGCCTACAGTTGCTGGCTGTGCCGTTCCTGCTCGAGCAGACGCCGGTAGCGGGGGCTCGACGCGTCGTCCTCACCGATCAGTATGGCGGCCAGATGGAAGGCCAGGCCGATGCCCCAGCTGATCGACACCCAGTAGGCGAAATCGAGACCCCCGTTGAGGACGTCGACGAACCAGAGGAACGTGTTGACGATGAGGTACGTTGCCCCGTGCCACAGGAATCCGTTGATGTTCTTCAGCCTGCGTGCGGCCCGCTCCTCGGGGGTGGTGAGTTTGTGTTCGGCCATCGGTCCGACCTTCCTCGCGTAAACCTGCGCCCTTGGGTGGAGTGTGCTCCAGTTACCCCGATTCGGCCAGGGACCTAGGACCCGAAATGGTTGGCCGACCGGTTCGTAATCGCCGGGAGCCGTTTTCGTTGGCATAATCCATTCATGCCCTGGCCCTCCTGGTCGGAATCCGGTACCGCCGGAATTGTGTTCGTCCTCGCCTGGCTCGTCGTCGGGCGAATGCCCCGGACGAGGTTGGGCGATGTGTTCCGTCCGGCGGCGAAGGAGCTGGCGATCACGTCGCTGTTGTACTCATTCTGGCGGGTGGCCAAAAGGCTGCCGTTCGACGTTCGCAGTGGCGCAATCGAACGAGCCCAGACCATCGTCGACGTCCAGCACTCGCTGGGGATCCCGAGCGAGATCCACGCCCAGCGCCTGATCCTGGCCTGGGCGCCGCTCGGGTGGGCATCCGGCGCCTACTACGCCGGGCTGCACGTGCCGGCCACGCTGTTGTTCCTGGCCTGGTTGTACATCCGGCACCAGGATCGGTTCGGCGTCTGGCGCAACCGCCTCGCGCTGACGACGCTGTTCTGCATGCTGGTCCGGTTCATCCATGTTGCGCCGCCGAGGTTCCTGCCGGAGCTCGGGTACATCGACGTTGCCGCCGCGAACGGGATGGACGTCTACGCCAACGCCGGCTCGGCGGCGCAATCGGTGGCGATGCCGTCGATCCACGTGGCGTGGGCCGCAATCGTCGGCTTCGGTGTCCTCGATGCGTCACCGAGCCGCTGGCGGTGGCTGTTCTTTGCCCACCTGCCCGTGACCATGTTCGTCGTGTCGGCAACGGGTCACCACTGGTGGCTCGATGGCATTGTGGCCATCGCCCTACTCGGCCTGGCCACCGTGATCGACGACCGTGTTCGCAGGGTCTTACAGACCCGCAGCGCTGTCGGCGACGCCACGGTCGCAGGAGCGATCGCAACGACCCGGTAGAGCGGCCGGATCCAACGTTTTAGGCTGGTCGACGAGCCGACGCGATCAGGTGACGGCGTCGGTGGCGGTGTCGACC
>JAOUGG010000683.1 GCA_029857855.1 Acidimicrobiia bacterium
CATCGACCTCGGCGACGACGGCGTCACGGCCAACGACGCCGGTGACGGCGACACCGGGGCGAACACGCTGCTCAACTTCCCGGTCCTCACCGCTCCGACGAGTGGCGACAGCCTCCTGGCCGTCGACCTCGACGTTCCGGCCGGCGACTACCGCGTCGAGGTGTTCACCAACCCCACAGATGGCGCCGACCCGTCCGGTTACGGCGAAGGCCAGACAATGCTGGCCGCACGGTCGATCACCCACACCGGTTCCGGTGCGGAGAGCTTCGACATCCCGATCCCGTCGGTCGCCGCCGGCGATGTACTGACGGCAACCGCAACCCGTGATCTTGGCGCCGGCGAGTGGGGATGGGGAGCGAGCTCGGAGTTCTCCGCCGGCGTCGTGGTCGCCGCGCCACCGGATCTGGTGCTCGACAGCTCGGTGCGCCGCAGTGACCTGTACGCCGGCGGCGGCCTCGATCCGGCGGTGGCCGAGACGGCCGGCATCACCGGTCGAGCCCTTCCGTTCGACGGCTTCGGCGATCGTCTCGAGGGGCCGGCGCTGAACGTCACCGACTCGGCCCTCACCATGACCGCCCGGGTTCGACCCGACTCCTCTGGTGGAGCGATCATCTCCAAACGTGACGCCGGTGGCGATCCGATCTACGAGCTGTCGATCAACGGGAGCGGTCAAGCGGTGGCCACCCTGGACCTCGGCGGGGCGGTGACCGTCAGCGGCGGGTCGGTCACGAACGCGGCCTGGCATGACCTGGTCGCCGCGTGGGACGGTGCCGACCTGGTGCTCTACGTCGACGGTGTCGAGGTCGACCGGGCGGCGGCCTCGGGTTCACTGCCCGCCGACATCGACACATCGGTCACGATCGGCAACCGCTCCGACGGCAGCGCCGGGTTCGACGGCCTGATCGACCACGTCGACATCACCCACGATACGCTCAACGCCACCGAGGTGGCGCTGCGCCACGCCAACACCGTGGCCGGGACGCTGACAGTCGCCGTCGGCCAGCAGCAAACCGGCGCCCCCGGTCCCTGGACCGTCACCACGGGCCAGAGCCGCTCCGGCACCTACGCCTTGACCGCCCCGACGACCGCCGACTCCGGCGCCGCCGCCTGGGCCGTGGCCACCGGGATCGACGAACCCGGCGTGGTGTTCGAGTCGTGGTGGTGGATCGACTCCACGGCCAATGTGGACCTGGCGTCGGGCACCCGAGCCGGCGCCGCGGCCACCGATCAATTCGACGCCGCCTTCGTCTCCGGCAGCGACTGGTTGCTGCGACGACGCTTCGGTCCCACGACCGACACCGACGGCACCGGATCGCCGGCCCCGTCGACCGGAACGTGGGTCAAGGTGGAGCAGTGGACCGACCAGAACGGCAACAGCAGACTCGTGGTCGACGGCACCGAGATCATCCCGTGGACCGGCCAGACGGCGCCGCCGGCCGGTGGTTCGGTCGGCTTCCGGGTCGGCGAGCTGCCGGGCGCCCAGTCGTGGTACATCGACGATCCCCGGGCCCGCAAGCTCATCTCGCCCGAACCGGTGGCCACCCTCGGGCCCCTCGACCGTGACTGACCCTCCCAAGATTTGTAGCAAAACCCGAGGCTACGCCTCGGGTTTTGCTACCAGACTCCGCCTGGATCGACGGTGGAACTTGCCGCTGCGGGTTGGGCTTGCCGCCGCGCTGGCGCTGGCGCTGGTGCTTGCGGCGTGCGGTTCGATGTCCGAATCCGCACAGGGGGTCAACGTCACCGTCCCGTCGGGGGTCGCCGGTGGGATCTCGGCCGAAGGCGGGTCGACCGACCCGGAGACGGCCGGTCCGCGCTGCGACGGTGACGACCGGGCGTGGACGCCGGGCGCCGACGCCACGGCGAACTACGTCGACTTCGTCTGGCTGGGGAGCAGTGAGTTCGTCAACGCCGAGCACAACGCCGGTGTACTCGACGAGCCCGACCTCGGTCCGGTGGTGGCCGAGGTCTGTCTTCGCTTGTCGGAGATCACCTTCACCGGGCCGTTCGACATCGAACCCGGCGACGCCGCCTACCTGTTGCCCGGCACGGAGATCCGGGAGATCGTCGGTGCCGACCCGTCGCTTCGGCTCGGCACCGTGGTCGACGGTCGGGTCCTGATCTATGAGGTTTGGGATCGTCCTGACGCGCTGGTCGGCGGCCAGCTCATCGACCTCGGTGTCAACATCGACGAGATCTCGGTTGGTGCCGGCGGCGGTGGGAACGTGCTGGCGTCGATCACCGAGTCCGAGGCCATCGAGGCCCTTCTCGGCGCAGTGCGAACAGCCCCGGTGGATCGATGGCGCCCGCCCGGACCTCCGGCCCTGGAACCCGACTACCTGGTCGAGTTCCACCGCTCCGACGGCACCACGAGCCGTCGAAGCTATCGCCCGGAGAGCGGGTGGCTGGAGCCGAACATCATCCTGCCGGAGGAGGCTCGACTCCTGCTGCTCGGCCTGATCGCCGAAGCCGATCCCGAGATCGCCGCATCGTTGACCCCCACCACGACCCCGGCCACGACGACCCCGGCCACGACGGCCACAACGGAGGCGCCGCCGTCGTCGGGTGAGGGCACCGCGGCGGACGACGGCGACTCCGGCCTCATTCCCCAGCCCGTGAACGAGGCGGAGTCGACGCTTCGGTTCGACTTCGGTGCCATTGTCGGGACCGCCGTCGAGGGCGACGTGACCTGGATCCAGTTCGACCGCTATCAGCTGGGCGACGGGGCCAACGGCCCGGACCTCACCGAGGAGGTCCGGTTCGAAGGGGCCACCGATCTTCCCTGGGCCAACGAGAACGCCCGCTTCCGCTGGTACCCGCTGGCGCCGGACGTCGAGGTACTCGAACTCGAGGCCGACTGGTTCAA
>JAOUGG010000682.1 GCA_029857855.1 Acidimicrobiia bacterium
CGGAACTCGACGGCTTCGAAGCCTGCCGTCGCCTTCGAGCCGACGGCAACGACACCCCCGTCCTCTTCCTGACGGCCAAGGGCGACACCGCCGACCGGGTCCGGGGCCTGAGGCTCGGAGGGGACGACTACCTCGACAAGCCGTTCAGCCTCGACGAACTGGTGGCCCGCATCGAAGCCGTGCTGCGCCGCAGCGGCCACAACACCGATGACAACCGGCACGAGATCGCCGACCTCGTGATGGACGACGACGCCCACTTCGTCACCCGCGGCGGCGAGGAGATCGCGCTTTCGCCGACCGAGTACAACCTGTTGCGCTACCTGCTGATCAACCAGGGTCGGGTGCTGTCGAAGAGCCAAATCCTCGACCAAGTCTGGCAGTACGACTTCGACGGCGACGGCGGCGTCGTCGAAACCTACATCGGCTACCTGCGACGCAAGCTCGACACCACCGAACCGAAACTCATCCACACGGTCCGGGGCGTCGGCTACTCCATGAGAGTCAAGTAGTCGATGCGGTCGCTGTCGCTGCAGGCCCGGCTGCTCGTCGGGGTCGTCGTCGTGGCCATCGTGCTCCTCGTGGTTTCGGGCCTGGTGACCCGGACGACGCGGAACCACCTCGTCGGCCAGATCGACGAACAGCTCTTCGACGCGGCCGACTACGGTCGCTCGGTCGACTTCCCCGACGGGATCGACGACGGCGACGGCGATCTCGACGGTGTCGCCGCTGAAGGCCGGGGCGACGGCCACAATGAGAGCCGGCTGGAGCCGGAGCGGATCAGTCCGCTCTTCGAGGGTCGGTACACGACGGGCGGCGGGTTGATCGCCATCCTCGAACCGAACCTCCCCGGTCGAACCTACAGCCCGCCCAAGATCGACGGGACCCCCGTCGTCGGACGGCCGTTCACCGTCGACGCCGAGGAGTACGACTTCCACTACCGGGTGATCGCCACCGCCGATCCGTCTGGTGACGGGTGGCGCATCCAGGCATTGTCGATGTCGGATGTCGACGACGTCGTTCGTCGAATGGTCTCCTATCAGGCTGTCGGCCTGATCACGGTCCTGCTGCTGCTTGCGGCCGTGGCCTGGTGGGTGAACCGTCTCGGCATCCGTCCGATCAAGCTGATGACGGCCACGGCGTCGGAGATCGCGGAGGGTGATCTGAGCGTCCGGATCCCGACCGACTCGGTTGCCGGCAGCGAGGCCGGCCGATTGGCCAATGCGCTCAACACGATGATGAGTCGTATCCAGGCCGCGGCAACGGCCCAGGAACGATCCGAGCAGCGGCTTCGCCGGTTCATGGCCGACGCCTCCCACGAGCTGCGCACGCCGATCACCACCGTTCGAGGCTACGCCGAGCTGTACCGGCACGGGGGCCTCGAGGAACGATCGGAGCTCGACGATGCCATGCGCCGAACCGAGCAGGAGTCGCAGCGGATGGAGCGACTCGTGCAGGACATGATGACGTTGGCCAACCTCGACCAGCGCCGGGACATCGAGCTGGGCGAGGTCGATGTGTCGTCGATCGTGGAGGATGCGGGGAAGGACGCGTCCGCCATGGCGCCGGACCGATCCGTGATCGTCGACGTGGATCCCGGTCTTCGGGTGGTGGGCGACGAAGACCGACTCCGGCAGGTGCTGGCCAATGTGGTGGCCAACGCCCTGAGCCACACGCCGGCCGACAGCCCGCTTTCACTCGGTGCCCGTGCGACCGACGACGGAGCGGTGATCATCGAGGTGGCCGACAGCGGCCCGGGCATGGCGCCCGATGTCGTCGACAATGTCACCGAACGTTTCTACCGGGCCGATCCGTCGCGGTCCCGGGCCAGCGGCGGTTCCGGCTTGGGGCTGGCCATCGTCAAGGCCGTCGTCGACGCCCACGGAGGTGACCTGTCGATCCGATCCGATGTCGTCACCGGGACCACGGTCGGCATCACATTGCCGAGGAGCGCCCGGTAGGGTCGACGAGGTGAATGTGCGGACGGAGGCGGCGACGGTCCGGTCGGCGACGCTCGTCGTGGTGACGATGGTCATCGTGGCACTGTCGGCGGGGACGGCGGCAGTCGCGGCGAGCGTGCTCTCGCCGCTGCCGGCGGCCGCCCACGAGGGCGACGAGAACGATGGCCCACCCGTCTTTCTGGTCCACGGCATGCCTGGCACCGTTCTCGAGGTGCGGATCGGCCCCGATCGACGGTTGAAGGGCCTGCGCTTCGGCCAGTTCCACAATCTGCGGGCCTTCGCCGGCACCACGCTCAGCTTCGGATTCTCGATCCTCGACACCGGCGAGCCGGTCGTGGCCACCGACGGGTTCGCGGTGCCGTCGGATCACAGTGCGTCGCTCGTGGTCCATCACGCCGCCGACGGCTCCGGAGCCCTCACCGCGTTCGACAACGATCTCGATCCGCTCGAGCCGGGAGTGGGCCGGTTGGTGGTCCGCCACCTTGCCGCGGCGCCGCCGCTCGACGTGATGGTCGACGGCGAGACGGTGCTCGCCGGCGTCGAGCACGGGTGGGAGGAGTCGATCGAGCTCCCGGCGGGTGAGGTGTCGGTGACGCTGGCGGCGACCGACGGTGGCGAGTCGTCGATCGGCCCGGTCGACCTGGCGCTCACGTCGGGCGACCGCACCGTCGTCTACGGTTTCGGTTCGGCCGACGCCGACACGTTGGCGATCGTGACCGACGTGATCCACGGCGCCGAAGGAGAGGCCGACCACGGGCTGCCGCTTCGGGCCATGGCGGTGACGACGGCCTTGGCCGCGATCATCGGCGTGCTCGGCTTCGCCCGGATCCGTCGCCGGACCGTCCCTTCCCCTTCCCGAAATTTGCAGCGGAGGCGGTACTGAGTCCCGCCTGAGGCACACAGAACGG
>JAOUGG010000684.1 GCA_029857855.1 Acidimicrobiia bacterium
GAGAACGTTGAACTTGTGCCCCCAACGGAAATCGCCGGTCGGCATCGCGAACAGCTCGCGCAGCGCATCAGGGTCGCCCACCACCGCCATCCGCATCGGGCCGGCGCCCAAGCCGACGATCGGGCCGTAGCCATCGGCCAGCTTGTCGAGCACCGGCGCCGGATCGCTGAGCAGACGGCGCAGGAGGCCAGGCTGTCGCCGCCAAGGAGGCGACGGTAGAGCTCGTTCGGACACGATCGGTCACCGTCCGGCGATCGCGTCCTCGGGCGGCGGTCCCGGCGATACGTCGCAGCCGGCTTCGGCGCCCCGGAGACGCTGATAGGCCTCGACAAGGTCGGCGACGAGGGCGAGGTTCGCGGGCGTCTCGTCACCGGACACGTCGGGATGCAGCGCTCGGATCCGACGGCGGTATGCGGCTCGGATCTCGGTCTGGTCGTCGTCCGGTCCGACCCCGAGAACCCGTCGGGCATCACCGACACCGATCACCGGTGGCCTCCTCCCAACCGTCGGGGCAACGTGATCATGTCAGCGCCTGAACGTCACGCACGAGCGCTACCAAACCGAGCAACGCCACGCCGGCCCAGCCCGACCGGATCACGAAACCAGCGAAGGGGGGCACGCCACCGGAGGAGGCGACGGCACGCTGGGCTGGGACCCACGCTGCGAGACCGAGCGCTGTGATCGCCACCAACGGGATCACGGGCGGGAACGCAACGACGAGCAGCACCGGCGATATCCACCGTCGCTGCCCGGCCGGCAATCCGCGCTTCGCGAGCCGATCCACCACAGCAGCGATCGCGGCACCGAACACGGCCGGGAGGGCCACGAACAACCCAACCGCCAACCAAAGAGGCTTCAAAGCATGGAAGTCGATCCCGTCGTCATGCACCAGCATCGAGCCGACCACGACGCCGGATGCGGCCGCCACCGTGCACCGCCGGAACCAGTTCGGACCCAACAACCACGGAGCGACCGCCCGATACGCTGCCGCGCCGATCACCCCGACGGCTGCGCCCAGAAGCAAAAGGTTGTAGGTGCCCCCGAGCGTGAACCGACCGATCTCGAACCCGTCGTCACTCGTCATTCCGCGCACCCGATCCGGAGATGTCAGCCGCAACACGAGCATCGCCAACCGGCTCCCGACTCCGGCCACTACAACTCCGGTCGAGATCCCGGCCACGACCAGAACCCACAACCGCTCACCCACCTCACTCACCACCGACACCGGCCGGGGCTCATGGTCGACGACCGCGCCTGTCACGGAACCGATCCCGCTCGAACCGGTGGCTGTATCACGACCACAGCGCTCGCCAGCGCCGGGACCAGCACCAGACCGGCACCATGAACTCGTCTCGCCAGGCCGCCACAACCGCCGCGGCCCATACCGTCAGCACTCGTTTGCTTCTCTTGGCCATGACCTGCTCCTGTCCCAGGACGGTCACCCGATGGTCGGGCGCCCGAAACCAACTCCGTACCCAGACAGACGTTCCGTCCGACCGCACCGGGTGACAACACCCCAGATGAACGTGAACGATCAGCCACGGTCGGCGGACATCACCGGCCAAGAGATCGGATACTCACCGTCTGGTGTACAAACACGTCACCCGAACAGGTCGAACAAACCGTCCGTAGGGTATGAGCAGATTCTTTGAGCACGAGCGCCAACACACGTCCCGCAGCCATCCCGGCCAGATCGGCTCGCCGATTCACCGCCGTTCGTGGACCGCACACCTCGGCGTCGGGCTGATCACCGGTGTCGGTCTCGGGGTGGCTGCGCGTGGCTTCATGCGGCTCCTGGCCGTCGATCCCGAGTTCACGTGGTCGGGCACCGTCTTCATTGTTGGGCTGTTCGCCGTCTTCGGCGTCGTTCAAGGTGGGGTCGCCGCAATCATGAGCCGCACCACTCGGCGGCGGATCACCGTCCCCGCCCGGCTCATGGGCGGGCTCTCCTACCTGATGCTCGGTGGCGGCGCCGGGACACTCATGGTGCCGTTCCTGTGGTTCGGAGCACTCGCCCTCTGGCGAATCACATGGCATCGCCGCGTGCGAGCCACGCTCGCAGCACTCGCCGCCGCGAACATGGTCGCGGTTGTTGGCCTGACCCTCAGCGAGGACGGACTCGACCGCCTCCGCGAACCCGGCGTCGTCGCCGGGTTCGCACTGTTCGCCGCAACCTATGCCGCCGCTGTCTGGAACGCCGGGCCAACTCTCAGACCATCAACGCCCGCCACCTATGCGCCCGTTGAACCAACGGCGGAGACGGTCACCCGCCGGGCGGCTACGCCAACGGGTATCACACCACTTTGACCCGTGCGACGATGGCACGCTGTACACGTGGTCAATGGACTTCTCTCCCACCGGCCTCCGTGGCGAAGTCGTCGCAGCCCTGTATGCCGATTTGTTCAACGCAACGCCATTGCACAGCAGGACAGGGTGCGCTCCCTCCTCGAGACAACGATCATGCCGGCACCGACGAGCCCGTACGCCGCACCTGGACAAACCTGACGCGCCAACTGACTTGGTCATCGGGCACCCAACCCGAAGGTCGCAACGCGGAAAAGGACCACACTGAGGTGCGGCCCTCTGACCAGGGCCCATAGTGGCGGGGGCAGGATTTGAACCTGCGACCTTCGGGTTATGAGCACACTGGGACTGCCGGGCTGACATGGAGAAACGCGCGAAATCGCTGGTCAACGCCGGATCCGGCTACCCGGTATTCCCCGCTGTCCCCCACTGTTTCCCGCTGTCCCCCACTGTTTCCCGCTGGTCCGTGAGTTTTCTGTGAGCTTTTCGGCGCGTCCTCGAGGCACGTCGAGGTCGATATCGTCGACGGCCTGGAGGTCGCCGAGGTCGCTGGTCAGTCCC
>JAOUGG010000686.1 GCA_029857855.1 Acidimicrobiia bacterium
ACAGCACACCGTGGGGGCCGTCGTCGCCCGACTCCACATCGACGGCCACGGTGACGACGGACCCGGCCGACGCGTACTTGGTGCCGTTCTCGATCAGGTTCACCGCCGCCGAGACAAGCTGACCGAACGAACCGTCGACCAGAATCGGCCCGTCGAACCGGCGGTCCATCTCGACGGCCACCGCTCGTTGAGCCGACGACTCGGCGGTGCGATCCATCGCCGTGGTGACCACCGAGACGAGGTCGAAGGTCTCGTTCATCTCCTCCGGTCCCGACTCGAGACGGGCCAGGATGAGCAGGTCCTCGATCGTGTCGGCGAGACGACCGGCCTCGGTCTGGATTCGTGCCGCCAGCCGGGCCCGGACCTCCGGGTCGTCGGTGTCGGCCAGAGTCTCTGCCAGCACACTCATCGCCCCGACCGGGGTTCGGAGCTCGTGACTGACGTTGGCCACGAAGTCGCTCCGAACCAGGTCGAGGTGGCGGGCTTCGGTGACATCCTCGATGGTGGCGACCACCGTCGAGATCCCGCCGTCGACCTGAACCGGCGAGGCCTGGACCAGAACCGTCCGGGCCGGCGGGCCGTAGAGCCGCACCTCCTCCTCGGGTGACAAGCCGATGAGGGCCGCAGCGACGACACGCTCGAGGGCGACCTCGACCAACGCCTCGCCGTGACGTGCCGTTGCGAACTGCCGGGCGACGTGATTGCGATACAACTCGTCGCCGCTGCCGCTGAACACCACAACCCCCAAACGGAGATCGTCGAGCGCCTGCTCGACGTGAGCCTGGCGAGGAGGATTCGGACCGGGCTCGGCGGCCGGCCGCCGGCCGTCCGGCTCGTCGCCCGTCGAAGCGGGCGTGTCAACCCACTCGGCGCCCTCCGCCGAACCCCCCATCCTGCGCCGACCGGCCACGAAGCCGACCAACCCGGCCAGCGTGACGACGACGAGCAGGACCAGGAGATCAGTGCTCGATGACACTATCGCTACGCCTCGGTTTGCTCGCCGTCGGGATCGGACGGTCCGGTCTCGCCGCCGACATCACCTTCCGCCTTGAGACTCGCCCGCATCATCCCGATGTACTCGGGCGTCCAGCCGGTGATCATGTAGGTGACCCGCTCGCCGATGTTGACGGCGTGGTCGCCGATGCGCTCGTAGTACCGGGATATCAGGGCCAGCTGGACGGCGCCCGCCAGATCCAACGTGTCGGCGTTGTGGGCGGCGAAGATGGCCTCCACCATGTCCCGATTCAGCTGGTCGAGCTCGTCGTCGATGTCGTTGAGGGCCACGGCCAGGGAGTGGTTGTTGTCGGCGAACGCATCGATCGACAGCCGCAGCAGTTTGTTGGCCTCCCGGCTCATCGAGGCGATCAAGCCGCGGATACCGGGGCTGAGGTCGGTGCCGTACATTCGCCGGCTCGCCTTGCAGATGTTGACGGCGAGGTCGGCCGACCGTTCGATCTCGGCCACGAGTTTGATGATCGTGATGAGACGTCGGAGATCGCCCGCCATCGGGGCCTGAAGCGCGATGATCGATACGCAGCGCTCCTCGAGTTCGAGCGTGAGTGCGTTGATGGGGTCGTCGTCGTCGATCACCGCCTGGGCGTCGGCCAGATTGCCACCGAGCAGCGCCTCGGTGGCCCGGGGAATGGTCTCGCAGGCCATCGCGCCGAGGCGGATCACACCCTTGGTGAGCTCATCGAGGTCGCGGCTGTAGACGACCCGGTGTTGGCCGCTCGGCGGCGGTGGCGTGTATTTAGGCTGATGACCCATATTGGCGCTATCCGAACCGTCCGGTGATGTAGTTCTCGGTTCGCTGGTCGTTTGGATTGGAGAAGATCTTCTGGGTGTTGTCGAATTCGACGAGCTGGCCGGTGCGACGATCGCTCGTCGAATCCAGCTCGGTCGTGAAGAACGCACAGCGGTCGCTGACCCGGGCCGCCTGCTGCATGTTGTGGGTCACGATGACGATGCTGTAGTTGTTCTTCAGCTCCTGCATGAGGTCCTCGATGCGCCCGGTGGCGATCGGATCGAGAGCCGAGCACGGTTCGTCCATCAGGAGTACGTCGGGCCGGGTGGCGATGGCCCGGGCGATGCACAGGCGCTGCTGCTGGCCGCCCGAGAGTCCAAGCGCGGATTCGTCGAGACGGTCCTTGACCTCATCCCAGATCGCCGCCGAATGCAATGACTCCTCGACGAGGTCATCCCAGTCACGCTTGGGGATACCGGCGATGCGGGGCCCGTAGGTGATGTTGTCGCGGATCGACTTGGGAAACGGGTTCGGCTTCTGGAAGACCATGCCGATTCGACGTCGGACCTCGACCGGGTCGACCCGGGGACCGTACAGGTCGACACCCTTGAAGGTGATCGTGCCCTCGACCCGTGCCGTCGGGATCAGATCGTTCATCCGGTTGATCGAGCGGAGAACGGTCGACTTGCCGCAACCGGACGGACCGATCATCGCCGTGATCTCGTTCTCGACGACCGGCATCGTGACGTTGCGAACGGCCCGAAAGTCGCCGTAGTAGACGGAGACATCTTCGAGTTCGGCCACCGTCGGTGGGAGCTCCTCGACGAGGACCGCCAGCCCACCGCCAGCCAACGTCACGGCGATGTCCTGTTGGGTCTCGGGCGTATCAGTCATCGTTTGTTCTTCCTGGAGCATACTTCTCAGCCCTCACGTTTCGCTTCAAACCGGTTGCGGAGAAAGACGGCGGCGGCGTTGAACGACAGCACCACGAGCAGCAGCACGACGATCGCCGCCGCGGTGACCGGGATCCAGTCGGGACCGGGCTGGGAGGCCAGGTCGGTGATCACAATCGGCATCGCGGTGAACTTCTCCCCCATCTGCTCGAGGCCGAAGAATCCG
>JAOUGG010000685.1 GCA_029857855.1 Acidimicrobiia bacterium
GACGGGGGAGTGCCTGGACCGGGGTGTCAAGGTGGTGTCGAACGCCGGCGGCCTCGATCCCGACCGCTGTGCCGAGGCGGTGGCCGAGATGGCCGACAAGCTCGGGCTGGCTCCCACGATCGCCTACGTGACCGGCGACAACATCCTTGATCGCCTCGACGAGCTGGCCGCTGCCGGGTTGCCGATCCTCGACTTCGAGACCGGCGAACCGGTGGCCGCCGTCAACGACAAGAACGGTTTCATCTCGGCCAACGCCTACCTCGGCTGCTGGGGGATCGTGGAGGCGCTCGCCCAGGGTGCAGACATCGTGGTAACCGGTCGGACGACCGACGCCGCCATCGTCTGCGGACCTGCCGCCAACCATCACGGTTGGGACCGCACCGATTGGAACGCACTGGCCGGGGCCGTGGTGGCCGGCCACGTCATCGAATGCGGCACCCAGACCACCGGCGGCAACTACTCGTTCTTCACCGAACTCGATGGGATGGACAACCCCGGCTTTCCCATCGCCGAGATCGCGGCCGACGGATCGAGCGTCATCACCAAGCACCCCGGCACCGGGGGAGGGGTCACGGTCGGAACGGTCACGGCCCAACTCCTGTACGAGATCGGCGGCCCGTCCTACCTCGGACCCGACGTCGCCGCCAGGTTCGACACCATCACCCTCGCCGAGGAAGCCCCCGACCGGGTCACCATCACCGGTGTGCAGGGTGAACCGCCGCCGCCGACGTTGAAGGTGTCCATGAACTCCTGGGGTGGGTACCGCAGCGATCTGCGGGTGGCCCTCGTCGGGCTCGACATCGAGGCCAAGGCGGCGCTGGCCGAGTCGGTGCTGTGGCGATCGACCCCGTTCGGTCCCGACGACTTCGACGCCGTGTCGATCTCGGTCGATCGCACCGACAAGGTCGACCCGGCGTCGAACACCGAAGCCACCGCCACCTGGCGGGCCACGCTCAAGGATCGCGACGAGCGTAAGGTGCGGTCGGTCGGTTCGGCGATGAACAATATGGCCCTCGCCTCGATCCCCGGGTTCCACGGGCTCCCCGGTACCCAGATCGCCCAGCCGTTCGGTGTGCACACCTCCGGCTTGATCGCATCGAACCTCGTACCCCAGCAGGTGACGATCCTCGGCGGCTCCACGACGGTCGTCGAATCGGCGATCAACCCCGGTGACACTTCCGGCCTCGCCGTCGAGCCTTTGCTGCCGGAGCTACCAGACCCGGTTGGCGGTCCCACCGTGCAGGCCCCGCTCGGCACGATCATCGGTGCCCGCTCCGGAGACAAGGGCGGCAACGCCAACCTCGGGCTCTTCGCCCGGACACCGGCCGCCGCCGCGTGGTTGGCCGCCGAGCTCACCACCGACCGTCTACGTGAACTGCTGCCCGAGACGGCCGGGCTCGAGATCGAACGCTTCGAGTTCCCCAACATCTGGTCGGTGAACTTCGTGATCCACGGGATCCTGCAGGAGGGCGTCGCCGCCTCGACCCGACTCGACGGGCAGGCCAAGAGTCTGGGCGAATGGGTCCGGGCCCGCGTGGTCGACATCCCGAGCGCCCTGCTGCCCGACGGGACGGCGTCGTGATGAGCCAAACCGCGCGTTCTGCGCGCGTCAGGCGTCAGTCAGTGCCGCCTGCGCAGCAAATTTCGGGATCGGTGGTCGACGTGATGCGGGCGGTCGAAGCACCGCAACCCGTCCTGACCAGACAGCGGGAGGCGGAACTGACCGAGCGGCAGCGGGAGATTCTCGACGAGTTGGGCCGCACCGTCTTCGTCGAGGGCTTTGTCGATCTCACCATGGCCGACCTGGCGGCCCGCCTCAACTGCTCGCTCCGCACGCTCTACCTCCTCGCCGGAAGCCGCAACGAGCTGGTCGTGCTGGTGATCGACCGGGTGCTACGGTCCCACGGGAGGTCGGCCCACAACGCCGTGTCCGCCGGCATGGCGGCGTTGGAGGCCATCCGGGCCTACCTCCACGCCGCCAACGACGCCGTCAGTGCGGTGACACCCGAATTCGCGGCCGACATGGCCGCCATCGACGAGGGAATGGCGCTCAACGAGGCCCACAGCAACTACCTGATCGATGTGACCCGCGCCCTGCTGGACCTGGCCGTCGACCGGGGCGAGATCGACCGTGAACGAGTCGACACCACGGCGCTGGCCCGCATGCTGGGTGGTCTGGGACGGGATTTCTCCCGGCCGGAGGTACTCGGCCGCCTCGATCACTCCCCGGCCCGGTCGGCCAACGCCATGGTCGATCTCGTACTCGACGGCCTTCGAAGGAGCCCTTCATGAGCGACAGGATCTGTGTGGAGACAAATACCGAGGGTGGCGTGTGCACGATCACCCTCGTCGACGTCGAACGTCGCAACGCGCTCAGCCACGCCCTCGTCACCCAACTCAACGCCACCATCGACGCCGCCGAGGCCGACGATTCGGTTCGAGTGATCGTGTTGACCAACGAAGGTCGTGTGTTCTGCGCCGGGGCCGATCTGAGCGACCGCTCGGCGGAGAACGCCGAGGGCAGCGCAGCCGGGGCATCGTCGATCGACAACACCGAGTCGGTTCGGCTGTTCCGGCGGTTTGGGCAGTCGGCCAAACCGTTCGTCGGGCGGATCGCCGGTCACTGCGTGGCCGGCGGCATGGGCCTGGCGGCGGCCATGGACATCTCGGTGGCGATCGAGGATGTGAAGATGGGTTTCACCGAGGTTCGGATCGGGGTGGCCCCGGCCATGATCTCGGTGCTGTGCCTGCCGAAGCTGCGCACCGCCGACGCAGCCGACGCCATCCTGCGCGGCCGCCGGTTCCCGGCCTCGGAGGCGGTGGCCATGGGACTCATCAACCGGGCGGTCCCCGCTGATGAACT
>JAOUGG010000687.1 GCA_029857855.1 Acidimicrobiia bacterium
AGGGGTGTCGACCGGCTCGCACACGGTGCCTCCCGAATGGTGCAGTGCCGGTGCCAGGTAGGCCAGCTTGACCAGGTTCTCGAAGTCTTCCAGGGTGGCGTAGCGACGTCCCCGGTCGAGGTCGTGGGCGAAGGGCGAGCCGTAGTTGGGGGCGAAGACGGTGGCGTCCCCACCGATCTGAACGGACCGCTCCGGATTGCGTGCGTGCTGGGTGTAGATCGCCGGGGCGTTCTCGGACACGATCTTCCGGCACATGCCGCGAGGAAAGCGCACCCGGTGACCGTCGATCTCGGCTCCGGCGTCGGCAAGCAGGGTCAGGGCGTTCGGATAGTCGATGAAGTCGATGCCGACCTGTTCGAGGATGGTGTCGGCATTGTTCTCGATGATGGCCAGGCTCTCCTCACTGACGACCTCGAACGGTTTGATCGACCGGGTGATGTAGGGCTGATGAACCGGCGCGCTGGCTTGACGGGCCGCCTGGCGGCCGGCGCGGCCTCCGCTGCGGCGCCCTCGTGCTTGATCACTCATCGAACTCGCTCCTTGTGGATCGTAGGCGGATTCATGCCCGTGCTCCGCCTCGCCGGCGTCGGCGCCGGGCCGGGTCCGCCGAGGCCGTCGCCGGGACCGGCAGATCGACCACCGTGGCGAGGTAGGGGGTTGGGGCATTGAGGTGGGGAAAGGCCAGGGCGGACACGAACAGCTCCTGAAAGCGGGGTTCGGTTGCCGTTTCGATCTTGGTCACGGACTCCACCACCCGTTCCATCTCGGCCCGTTCCGCGGCCGACAGCAGTGCACGAACGGCACCGGAACCGGCCGCGTTGCCAACGGCTCGAACGGCATCCGGTCGGCAGTCGGGGATGAGCCCGAGGACCATGGCGTGGATCGGGTCGATGTGGGCGCCGAACGCTCCGGCCAGGCGGATCTCGTCGACCGAGGTGAGTCCGGCATGTTCGAGGAGCAGATCGATTCCGGCCCGCAGCGCCGCCTTCGCCAGCTGAATGGCCCGTACGTCGTTCTGGGTGATGACGATGTCGCCGTGGAGCCGGTAGCTGAACGTACGCTCATTGGCTTCGATTCGCGGATTGCGGGCCGCACCGGAGGGGACGATCACTCCATGGGAGTCGATGATGCCGGCGAGGTACATCTCGCTGACGACTTCGATGATGCCCGATCCGCAGATACCGGTGATGGCCGGTCCGGTGCCGTCGAAGGCCGCTTCGTCGGACCAGTGGTCGTTGCCGATCACCTTGAACCGTGGTTCCAGCGTTTCCCGGTCGATGCGGACTCGCTCGATGGCTCCGGCCGTGGCCCGCTGACCGCCCGAGATCTGGGCTCCTTCGAACGCCGGGCCGGTCGGGCTCGACGCGGCCAGCAGACCGGAGCGGTTGCCGAGCACGATCTCGGCGTTGGTCCCGACGTCGACCAGCAGTTGCACGGCATCGCTCTCGTGTGGCTTCTCCGACAGAATGGCGGCGGCGGTGTCGGCGCCGACATGGCCTGCGATGCACGGTCCGAAATACACCGTTGGCCCTTCCGGCAGGCCGAGCGACGGTGCCTCGATGGTGACCGCTCGGTCGGTGGCCAGCGGGAACGGGGCCTGACCCAGGGGAGTGGGATCGATCCCGAGCGCCAGGTGCTGCATGATCGGGTTGCCGACGAGCACGACCTCGAGGAGTCGGCTCCAGTCGACGGAGGCCTCGGTCAGCAGTTCGGTCAATAGCTCGGCCAGCGCGTTGCGGACGGCCGCCGTGAGTTCGGTGTCGCCGTCGGGATTCATCATCACGTAGGAGACGCGACTCATCAGGTCTTCGCCGAAGCGGATCTGCGGGTTCATCCGGCCGGCGCTGGCCAGGAACTCACCGGTTGTCAGATCGCAGAGATGACCGGCCACGGTGGTCGAACCGATGTCGATGGCCGCGCCGACGATTCGATCGACGAAACCGGGCCAGACACCGGTCACGATCGGCGTGCCGCCCTCTTCACCGGCACTGCGAACGGCGACGGTCAAACCGGCCCCCGGATCGGCTGCCACGCGGTGGAGGTCGGAGAGAACATCGAACCGGAACCGCACGTCGGTGATGCCCCACTCGGCGACGAGGCGTTCGGCGACGAGGGAGGTGATGCTCATGCCTTCGACGTTGTCGTCGACCTTCACGAAGTGCAGGGTGACGATCGGGTCGACCACCAGCCCGTCGACGTTGGCCGCCTTGCGGACAACCTGTTTGTGGATCTGGCTCTGAGGGGGGACGTCGATGACGAGATCACCCTCGACCCGCGCCCCACAGCCGAGCCGAAGACCCTCGCGAAGCGGGCGGGCACCCCGGTAGTCGAGTTCGATCGATTCCGGTGCGCTGACGTGATCGGTCCGTACCGTCACGGCCCACTTGGAGAACTCGCCGAGCGACACCGAAACCTGGCAGCGGCCACAGATGCCGCGCCCGCCGCACACCGAGTCGAGGTCGACGCCCAGTAGTCGGGCCGCGTCGAGCACGGTGCTTCCGGCGGGCACGGTGCCGTGGAGCCCGGACGGGGTGAACACGATCCGGTGCCGGTCGGTGGTGACGTCCGCCGGAGGCAGCGGCGAGCCACCGAGTGGCGGCGCGTCGAGTGGCGATGCGCCGGGTGCGGACTGGTCGGGCCGGTCGGCCACCGCTACTCCGTTGGCCGCCGGCGTCGGCCCCCACGGCGGCGCCCGGCGCCGCGCTCGGCCTCACCTTCGATCGGTTCCCGGAAGTTGGCGATCCAGGTCGAGCAGTTGGGGTCCTGGTTGTTGAGCACGTCGGCAGCCAACACGCAGGCCTTCACCTCGGCGTGCATCGGGTTCATGATGGCCGACGTCATGCCGTGGGAGATGGC
>JAOUGG010000688.1 GCA_029857855.1 Acidimicrobiia bacterium
TGCCGGGGATGACCTACGATGCTGGCGCCCTGATCGCAGCCGAGCGCAACGACCGTCGGATCTGGGCGCTGCATCGGCGGGCGCTGGAGCGGGCCGTGGTGCCGACAGTGCCTGCTGGGGTTCTGGCTCAGGGGTGGCGCGGAGGGCCGCAGGCGCAGATGTCGCGGCTACTCGGCGGCTGTCGGGTCGAGGACCTTGACGACGCGCGTGCCCGTTCGGCGGGGGCCGCGTGTAGGGCTGCGGGGACTTCTGATGTGGTCGACGCTGCGGTCGTGGTCGGCGCCGCCGCTCGTGGAGATCTCGTGGTCACCAGCGACCCAGGGGACCTCATTCAGCTCCGTGGGGCGTTGAACGTTGACATACAGCTCGAGGTCATCTGACTTCGTGTAGGTCTCTGACTGGGTGAAACGCCTATGCCGCGACCAGCTCGGTGCTCCAGGGCGCGCGTGTACTTTGGGTTAAACTCGCCCCTCCGACACTGTTCGTATAAGCCCTGGTCAGAGCGTTATGAGCTCCGTGGTCGGGGCTTCTTCGTGTCGTTCACTGAGCAGCCGCAGGCCTGTGACCTGGTGTTTTGTCGGGGTGTTGGAGGTGGGGGCTGCCAGAATACCGTCCATGCTGTTCTGGCATGAAAGCCCTGGTCAGCGGGCTGCAGCCGGGCTGGGGGTGTCGTTTGCTAATGCTTTGCTAATGCCGGATTTCGGTGCACGGTCGTTTGGCCCCGCCAGTCTGGGTGTCCGGAATACTGCTCGTCGATATTCGGACTCGGGCGGCCTTTGCCCCGCCGGGTCGATGTTGTTGTGGTGAACGGCACGTCCACCGGTTCGCCCAACCATGCGATGTTGTCGGTTAGCGAGTGGCGGCTGAGCTGTTCCGGACGTTGTTATTACCGAGCGCTGCACTTGGGCCGAACTAGTGCGCTGTCCGGCTGCCAGGGCTCGTGATTACGTGGCGCGATTATCGAGCACATCCACGAGTGTCCTCGCCATCGTGCAGCGCCTTGCCGGAATCGTGCGCTCACGGTCCCGAGGCTCTGACGACGAGTTATTGAGTGCCCCCGAACGGCACTTTGATGGCGCGGTCATCCGGCTGGCCTGGTGCGCGTTTTTGGGCAGTCGGCACCCACGACGAACTCAAACGCCTCGCCACCGAACTCAACACCACCGTCGGCAACACCGTCTCCCTCGCCGTACGCCCGCTGCGCCAAGACCGAGTCGGTAGCGAACTCGCCCCTACGAAACGACAAGATCGCTGGCTTGATGCTGACCTCGGGTGAAGTCATCGACCTCGAACTCGGCCACCCGAAGGCACAGAAGCCGGATTCCGACACCCCACAGTCCTCGCTACCGCCCAACGCATACCCGACACAGCAAACGGACTCGATGTCCTTTCCGCCGCCCAACGCCAGCACATCCGAGCGATCTCCCAAGCCTGGATCATCGGCGAACGAGGCAACGTCGAAACCATCGTCCTCGCTCAGTTACGCGAGAAACGTTGTCATCCTCGACCTACCCTGACCGGCAATCCCGCGCCGGTATCGAGGCGCCCCTGACCGGCCGACAAGCGGTACTCGACGACCATCCAATAACGCCGGGTCGATGACGCTGCCGACCCGTGGCCGGTCGGCACCCATGCCATGGTTCTCCGGGCCCTTGCCAGCGAGCGTCGTGGGGTTGCCCTCGCGCCGCCGCTGTCAAGGACTCGTTGCTCGGATCAAGCAACTCTGTCGAACTCCCTATGCCCCGTTCCGAACACGAGCACCGGGCATTCCCCGACTACATCAGCGGCCACTGAGCGCCGCCGCCGACCGGGACCTTCGTCCCTGTTCGATGCTCCACCCACTGTCATACGTTCGGTGTGGAGAGGGTGTCATGAATCGTCAGAATGCTGGCCCCGAGGTTCAGACACGACCACGATCCGGTCGGTCCGGCGCGATCGTGTTGGCGCTTGCGGGTGGGGTCGCGATCTTCGTATTCGGAACCCCGTACTTCGAGTTATCCGCAGCCACGAACGACAACGTCGTCTACAACGGAGTCCTGACGGCCATCCTGGGGGCGGCGGCGTGGAGGCTTCGGCCCCGTGCGAACGCATACGCGGACGTCAGCACTGCGTTGTTCGTCGCTGCTGCGGCGAACTGGGCGGTGGTCATCGGCCCGTTCAACTGGCTCGTCACCGCCCCGACGGACAGCCCCAAGGAGCTATTCCAAGACAAGCTCGCCCAGTTCCTGGCCGTTGTGCCGGTGATCCTGCTGTTGGCGTGGGCGGTCGGCCGATCTCGCCGATCGTTGTACCTGGTTCGTGGTAGTCCGCGCCGTTGGCTGTCGATCGGGTTGCCGGCCGTACTCGCCGGCGCCGTTGCGCTGGTCTTGATCGCCAGGGCCGATGGTGTCAACGCCACGGCTCTGGCGGAGGCGGCGCCGTGGCTGTTGTGTTTCGCCGCCATGAACTCGTGCATGGAAGAACTCTGGTTCCGCGGCGTGTTCCTGCAACCCTACACCGACCACATGGGGGCCGCCGCCGCGATCGCCGTGACGGCGATCGTGTTCGGCGGCCCCCATATCGGGGCGACCTATGTGGAGGGGGCCACGCAGATCCCGTTCGGATTGCTGGTCATGGCGCTGGGTGTCGCACTCGCATGGATCATCCGCCGCGGCAGTTCGATCTGGGGTGGCGTCCTGTTCCACATCGGGATGGACTTGGCGATCGCCCTCGAGTACGCGGACGTGGTCTGAGCGACACCGGTCCCAAGACGCACGCCAACACCAGACACACAACGCTCCTTCACTCATCAGGATCAGATGCAACTCAACCCAGCCGGCTATGCGCGGGCGGCAGTGAACCGGCCTGGGTCGACC
>JAOUGG010000689.1 GCA_029857855.1 Acidimicrobiia bacterium
TCGCCGCCGCCCACGCCCTCAACCGCCTCGGCAACATGGGTGTCGACCGGGTCTTCCTCGACGTCAGGCTGCTTACCACGCTGGCGTCGGCCGCCGTCCTATTGTTCGTCGCCAGTTCCCCGACGTCGCCCTATGAGCGACCATGGGACTGGGCCGAACAGGACAGCGTCGACCGGGCGGTCGTCCGAGCCGTCAACCTCGTCGAGGACGACATCCCCATCCGGGCGTCGCCGTCGGCACTGGCATTGCTGTCGGATCGTCCCTGGCTGTACTCGCTGGCCGACGACCGCCCGCCCTCGGCGGTCAACATGGGCTTCCCCGACTTCATCCGAGCCGTTCTGGTGGTCGAGCGGGAGATCCCGGAACGCACCGAGGTCGAGCGGCAGCAGTTCGCGGAGGGCATGATCGATCTCCAGGGCTTCGAGCTCCGGTACGAGGATCGGGCCGACGGGGTGGCGCTCTATGTCCGCGACTAGTCGCCCCGCCGGCGATTCCGGAGATCCGGGGAGTCCCCGCGCCCCCGACCTCTGGACCCGCGAACAGATCCTCACCTGGCCCAACCTGTTCACGCTGGTCAGGTTGCTTTGCATTCCGATCTTCGTCTGGCTGTTGTTCGTCCGGGAGCATCGGGCCGCTGCCGCATGGTTGCTCGGCGCACTTGGTTCGACCGACTGGGTCGACGGTTGGCTGGCCCGACGGTTCGACCAGAGCAGCGACTTCGGGGCCATCTTCGACCCGACGGTCGACCGCCTCATGCTCTTCGTCGCCGTCCCCAGCCTCATCATCGACGGATCGATCCCGATCGTCATCGCGCTGTTGGCGCTCGGTCGCGAGCTCGGCACCTCGGCACTGGCCGTGTACGCCCAGTTCCGCCTCGATCACCGCTTGTCGGTCACCAGGGAGGGCAAGACCGGGGCGTTCCTCATGATGTTCGCGGTGCCGATGTTCCTGGGGGCCGAGAGCACGCTGTCGTACGCTCCGATCCTGGCTTGGCTGGCCTGGTTGTTCGCGGTGCCGGGCCTGGCCTACGGATGGTATTCGACCCTCGGCCAGTACCTGCCGCTCGTCCGCCGCCTCGACAGGCCTCGGCCCGCCGAATCCCACGCTGGGTGACGGACCGGACGCGAACAGTGGATGCTGGTCGGAAGTCGGGTCGCGGTGACGACGGAGACGGTCAAACCAGGCTACATTTCCCGGTACCAGTGTGCAGGCATGACGGGCCCGTCGTTCGGGCCAGGATCGAGACCAGGTAACGTAGTGAGCATGTTGATTCCGGAAGATCTTCGCTACTCGAGCGATCACGAGTGGGTGCGCTTGGAGGATGGAAACCGGGCCAGGGTCGGTATCACCGATTACGCCCAGGACGCCCTCGGTGACATCGTCTACGTCGACCTGCCCGACGTCGGATCGGACGTGACGTCCGGCCAATCGATCAGCGAGGTCGAGTCGACCAAGTCGGTGTCCGACATCTACGCCCCGGTCACCGGCAAGGTTGTCGAGGTCAACAGTGATCTGAACGACGAACCCGAACGGCTCAACTCCGATCCCTTCGGCGAGGGCTGGATGTTCATCATCGAGGTGGCCGACGATTCGGTATTGGCCGAGCTGCTCGACGCGGCCGGCTACGCCGCGCTGACGGAAGGGTAGCGATGGTCTCCGCCTGTCCGTCCTGTGGGTATGAGAACACGGTTGCCGCCCGCTTCTGCAGTTCCTGCGGAACGCCGCTCAAGTCGCGAGAGGTTTCGGAGTCGACGATCGCGTACGACCCGACGATGGATCAGGTCGCCGCCGAGCTCGAAGGCGGTGAGTTCGATCTGCCGGAGGGCACGCTCGGCATGTTCGTGGTGCGCCACGGCCCGAAGCGAGGAAGTCGGATCGCACTCGACACCGAGGAGATTTCGATCGGCCGTCATCCCGACAGCGACATCTTCCTCGACGACGTCACCGTGTCCCGTCGCCATGCCTTGGTTCGCCGGGTCGGCACCGACTATCATGTGTCCGACGCCGGGAGCCTGAACGGCACCTACGTCAACCAATCGCGGGTGGAGTCGACCGTGCTGTCCGACGGCGACGAGGTCCAGATCGGCAAGTTCAAGCTCGTCTACCTGGCCCTCGCCGATCGGGCTTGACCGCAGCAGGACGTAACAAAAATCCAGTCGATCCGGCGGGACTTCTCCGTGGTATGTGAGCTACGGTAAAGCCATGACGATCGAGATGGAGCTGGTTGGAGTCCGAGTTCAGCTTCCGACCAACACGCCGATTCTGTTGCTCCGAGAGTCCACCGGCCGCCGCCGCATCGTCCCCATTTACATTGGGGGCCCGGAAGCCCACGCCATCGACCTGGCGCTCCAGGGCGAACCGACACCCCGACCGATGACGCACGATCTGTTCGCCGAGGTGCTCGACGGGCTGGGCGCAGCACTCGACCGGGTCGTCGTCACCGAGTTGCGAAACAGCACCTTCTTCGCCGAGCTGCATCTTCGCGACGGCTCCGGTGGAAGCCATGTCATCTCGTCCCGCCCGTCGGATGCGATCGCCCTCGCCGCCAGAACCGGCAGCCCGATCTTCGCCGAGGAGGCGCTGATCGAGGAAGCGGGCATCCAGGAGGTCGAAGCCGACACGCCGGGCGACGAGGAGGAGATGATCGAGGAGCTCCGCAAGTTCCTCGATGAGGTGAAGCCCGAAGACTTCATGCCCGAATAGCCCGACCGGGTACCCCGGGGCGCCGGTGGCCGCAACTAGACGGCCGCTGTTGCGACCTCATAGTCGATCAGCGCAGCGGCGATGCGGCGCAGACTCGTTGAGATGAACCGCTGTGTGCGCTTGTGCCCGGCCTCGCGCTGGGCGAGCA
>JAOUGG010000690.1 GCA_029857855.1 Acidimicrobiia bacterium
AAGCTGATGCAGCGGGCCGGCATCGACTTCGCCATTCTCGGCCCGGCCGAGCTGTGCACCGGCGACCCCGCCCGCCGCTCCGGCAACGAGTACATCTTCCAGATGCTGGCCAAGCAGAACGTGGAGACGCTCAACGGCATCGGGGTGAAGAAGATCGTCACCCAGTGCCCGCACTGCTTCAACACGTTGAAAAACGAGTACCCGCAGCTCGGTGGCAACTACGAGGTCGTTCACCACAGCCAGTTCCTGGAGTGGCTGATCGACCAGGGCAAACTCGACGTCGGCGAAGCCACCCTCGAGGAGCGGATCGTCTACCACGACTCCTGCTACCTCGGTCGCCACAACGACGTCTACCTGTCACCCCGTAACGTGATCGGCTCGCTGAAGGGCATCCAGATCGTCGAAGCCGGCCGCAACGGCACCAAGGGCATGTGCTGTGGCGCCGGCGGCGCCCGCATGTGGATGGAGGAGGACATCGGCACCAAGGTCAACGACGAACGTTCCCTCGAACTCGTCGAGACCGGAGCCAAGCGGATCGCCACCGCCTGTCCGTTCTGCTACGTGATGATGGACGACGGCGTCAAGGGCCACGGCTACGAGGAGTCCGAGGTTCGCGTCGCCGACATCTCGATGCACCTGCTCGAGGCCATAGAAGCTGCCGAGTCGTAGCGGTCTCGTTGAACGGCCTCTGCTGTCGATCGGCCGTTAGGTCGCGACGCTTCTGGCTTGGGCCAGCTCCTCTGCGTACCGGATCGTGATCGCGTCGATGAGCAGATCGAGAGCCAACTTGAACTCGGCGTCTCGATCGGCGACGGACGTGCCAAGCGTGGCCAGCGTCAGAGGGTACATGGCCGGGTTCAGGGTGGCCCGAATTTCAGCCAGGCGGTCTTGTTCGGCGACACCGGGCGCCGGGTCGGCAACCTCTGCCAGCACGTGGCCGACAACGAAGCTGCCGATGATGTTGAGCAACCGCCGCCCGGTTTCGGGGTCGACGCCGGCCCTCACGAATTCGCTCAGCGACGCTTCCACCAGTGCCATTGAGCCTTCGGTGGCCACCGGTCGAACCGCCAGGATTGGGGCGACGTTTCTGTTCTGCAGAAGGGCCCGGCGATACGCGCCTGCGTATGCTTTCAACCGTTCATGCCAGTCGTCGCTGACCTCACCGACGGTCACCTGGCTGTAGACCAGCTCGCAGAGGCCATCGAGGATCTCGTCCTTGTTGGCGATGTGCTTGTAGAGCGACGGGGCTTCGATATCGAGCTCGGTGGCCAGGGCACGCATCGTCAGCGCGGACGCTCCACGCTCATTGACGAGCCTCAACGCGGCGTCGAGAACGCGGGCGCGAGTGATAGGGATTTTGGGTGGCATATCAGTTCCTCAGTGTTTAGAAAGCAAAACTACCCGTCTTTGGCCATCTCGTCCATTTGCTCTGGTTTGGGCGAAAGGCGGTCGTGTGAGGGCGCGCGGGGAGGCGCTGGTTGCTCCTGACTGAGGTGCGCCGAGGTGGCCGATGGGCCGGGTCAGCGGTCGAAGTTCTCCCAGTAGCGGGAGGGGCGAGGGCCGACCTGGCCCTGGTACTTCGAGCCGAGCCTGCCGGTGCCGTAGGGGTTGTCGGCGTCGGTGGTCATGCGGATGAAGCTGATCTGTCCGATCTTCATGCCCGGGTAGAGAGTGATCGGCAGGCTGGCCACATTCGAGAACTCGAGGGTGAGCTGGCCGTCCCAGCCGGCGTCAACGAACCCGGCGGTGGTGTGGATGAGCAGGCCGAGGCGGCCGAGGCTCGACTTGCCCTCGATGCGTCCGACGAGATCAGCGGGGATGGCGACCCGTTCGGCCGTCGACCCGAGTACGAACTCGCCGGGGTGGAGGATGAACGGATTCTCGTCGGTGGCCTCGACATTGTCGGTCAAGGCCTCGAGGTTGGCCTTCACATCGATGTGGCCCATGGTGTGATTCCGGAACACGATGAACCGGTGATCCAGCGTGAGGTCGACCGACGACGGCTGCACGGCCCGTTCGTCGAACGGCTCGATGATGATGCGGCCGTCGGCGATCTCCTGTTTGATGGTTCGGTCCGAAAGAATCACAACGGCACCCTACCCCCACCCCCACAAGATTTGTAGCAAAAAGCGAGGTCCTGGCCCGGGGATTGCTACAAATCTTCGGGTTGGTGTGGGACGGCGAGGGCTGGCGACGGGCTGCGTCCCGTCGCACTCAGAGTTCGAGCAGGATGGCCTTGCGCACGGCGTCGATCGCCCGGAGCGAGTCGACGATGCCGGGCTCGGGAGTGGTGTCGAGGTTGATGAACGACAGCGCCTCGTGCCGGTCGACGTTGCGCCCCAGGCGCCATTCGCCGATGTTGATGCCGTACTCGCCGAACACGTTGCCGACCGCGCCGACCACGCCGGGAACGTCGGCGTTGAGCAGCAGCAGCACGGTGCCGGTCGGTTCGGCCTCCAGGTGGTAGCCGGAGATCTGCACGATGCGGCCCCGGTCGTCACCGAAGATGGCGCCGGCGACGGTACGCAGACCGCCGTCCCAATGGACCCGGCAGGTGATCTGGTTGAGGTGGTCGGCGGTGCCGAGGCCGACCGAGCGGGAGATCTTCAAGCCCCGGTCGCGGGCCAGCAGCGGAGCGTTGATGAAGTTGACGGTGCCCGGCATAATCGAATCGAGCAGGCCCTTGAGCAGCCCGGCCGCCACCGGACGCATGAGGTCCTCGGCGTCGTCGGTGTAGAGCTCGAGTTCGACGCTCTCGATCGGGTGGTCGCACATCGCTGCCTGCAGGCGTCCCATTTTCGATGCCAGGGTGATGAAGGCGTTGACCCGCTCGAAGTCGAGTCCGGGGGC
>JAOUGG010000049.1 GCA_029857855.1 Acidimicrobiia bacterium
TGGCCTGGCCGAGTATCGCCCGGCTGACCCGGGCCGAATTCCTGCGGCTGAAGAACATGGAGTACGTGAAGGCGGCTCGGGCCATCGGTGCCGGTGACTGGTCGATCATGTCCCGGGTCATCTTCCCGAACGCGCTGCCGCCGTTGATCGTGTCGGCCTCGCTGCTGATGGGGGCGGCGCTGCTGTTCGAGGCCGGATTGGCCTTCCTCGGCTTGAGCGACCCCAACACGTTGAGCTGGGGTCTGATGATCGGCTTGAACCGGGCCAACTTCCTTAGCGCCTGGTGGTCGGTGACCTTCCCCGGCCTTGCCATCTTCGTCACCGTGCTCAGCTTCAGCCTCATCGGCGACGGCCTGCAGGACGCCTTCAACCCGAAACTGCGAGGTCGATGATGGGCGTCGGGTTCCAGGGCGACGAGGCCGTTCTGTCGGTCCGAAACCTGACCGTGACCTTCGGTTCGTTCACCGCTGTCGACGACGTCTCGTTCGACCTGCATCCCGGCAAGACGCTTGCGGTGGTGGGGGAGTCCGGTTCGGGAAAGTCGGTGACGGCCCTTTCGATCATGCGGCTCGTCGAGCTCGGGACCCGGGGTCGGATCGAGAACGGCGAGATCCTATTCCGCCAGGGCGTCGACAGTCGACTCCCGGGCGGATCGGTCGTCGACCTGGTGTCGGCGAGTGAGGAGGAGATGCGCGCTATCCGCGGCAACCAGATCTCCATGATCTTCCAGGAGCCGCTGACGAGTCTCAATCCGGTTTACACCGTCGGCAATCAGGTGGCCGAGGCGGTCATGCTGCATCAGGGTCTCGGCCGCGACGCCGCCCGGCAGCGGGCCCTGGAGACCTTCGAACTCGTGCGCATCCCGAATCCCAAGGAGCGGCTCGATCAGTACCCGCACGAGATGTCGGGCGGGATGCGGCAGCGGGTGATGATCGCCATGGCCCTGTCGTGCGACCCGACCGTGCTGATCGCCGATGAGCCCACCACCGCGCTCGACGTCACCATCCAGGCCCAGATCCTCGGCCTGATGCGGGAACTGCAGAACGAGACCGGGGCCTCGGTCATCATGATCACCCACGACATGGGTGTCGTGGCCGAAGTGGCAGACGACGTCGTGGTCATGAACCGGTCGAAGGTGGTGGAGACCGGCACTGTCTACGAGATCTTCGAGAATCCGGCGGAGCAGTACACCCGGTCGTTGCTGGCCGCGGTGCCCAGGCTCGGTTCGATGAGCGGGACGGCCGCCCCGGCCCGCTTCGATCTGGTCGGTGCCGCGGATGATTCTGGCCCGACCGGAGGAGCCGTGTTGTGACCGCCACCGCCGAAGGAACCGCCGCAACCGCCGGTCTCGTCGACGATCCGCTCGTCCGGGTGTCCGACCTCACCAAACGTTTTCCCGTCGGGGCCGACACGGTCCATGCGGTGGAGAAGGTCTCGCTCTCGATCGGCCGGGCCGAGACACTGGCCGTGGTCGGGGAGAGCGGCTGCGGCAAGTCGACGCTGGCCAACCTGATCGTTCGCCTGATCGAACCGACGAGCGGCCGCATCGAAATCGACGGCGTCGACATCACCGACCTCGGCACCCGGGCGTTGAAACCCCACCGCCGCAAGATGCAGATCGTCTTTCAGGACCCGTTCGCCAGCCTCGATCCGCGGCGGCAGGTGGGAAAGGCGGTGGCCGAACCGCTGCTTATCCACGGGGTGGCCAAGCGGGGTGCTGCGCTCGACGAGACGGTCCGCAACCTGTTCGAGGTCGTCGGACTCGAAGTCTCCCACATCGACCAGTTCCCCCATCAGTTCTCCGGCGGGCAGCGTCAGCGCATCTGCATCGCCCGGGCGCTGGCACTGGAGCCGGAGCTGGTGGTGGCCGACGAGGCGGTCTCGGCGCTCGATGTGTCGATCCAGGCCCAGGTCATCAATCTCATGATGGATCTGCAGTCCGAGCGAGGGCTGAGCTACCTGTTCATCAGTCACGATCTGGCCGTCGTCGAGCGGGTCAGCCATCGGGTGGCGGTGATGTACCTCGGCCAGATCGTTGAGCTCGGGTCGCGGGCTCAGATCTTCGAGGACCCGCAGCACTCGTACACAAAACGACTGTTGGCGGCCGTTCCCGTCGCCGACCCGCGAAAGCGCCGCGACCGTCCGCTGTTGACGGGCGAGATCCCGAGCCCGGTCTGGAAGCAGGGAACCGGTCCGCAGCTGGTCGAACACATCGAAGTCGAGCCGGGCCACATGGTGGCCCGGGAGGAGTAGCGAGCAACCGTGGGTTCTCCGCCAGGCAGCTCACCGTCCGAGCTGACGATCTTCACCGCCCGAAGGGTCATCACCATGAACCCGGCTCGACCCTTCGCCGAGGCGGTCGCGGTACGCGACGGTCGGGTCGTGGCCGTCGGACCGCTCGCCGAGCTGGTCACCTGGGGTGATCACACTCTCGACGAGACCTTCGCCGATCACGTCCTCCTGCCCGGGTTCGTGGAGGCCCACTCCCACGCCATGGTCGGCGGCATGTGGACGATGCCCTACGTCGGCTACTTCGATCGGGTGGCCCCCGACGGCGGCCACTGGCCGGGCTGTAAATCGATCGACGAGGTTCTCGACCGGTTGCGGGCCGCGGCGGCCGAACTCGACGACCCCGACGACACCCTGGTGGCGTGGGGGCTCGATCCCATCTACTTCGACGCCGACGACCGGCTCCTCGCCGAACATCTCGACCGGGTGTCCGACACCCGCCCGATTTTCGTCTACCACGTGAGCGGGCACCTCGCCACCGTCAACACCGTCCTGCTCGCCGCCGAGGGTATCGATCGCCACACGCCAACGCCGGGCGTGTCCCGGCGGGCCGACGGCGAGCCCGACGGCGAACTGCAGGAGCCGGCGGCCATGAGCCTGGCCAAGGTGGCGTTCGGCAAGGTCCGAGCCGCCTTCGGGACCGACCAGGTGGCGTGGAACTACGCCTATGAGGCCCGCAACGCCGGCCACACCACGATCACCGATCTTGGCACCACCCAGCTCTACGATCCCGAGCAACTGGATCGCTGGCGCCGGGTCACCTCCGATCCCGACTATCCGGCCCGGGTAATGGTGGCCGCCGGCCCCGGCATCGGCGGGAGCGGCGACCATGATGAGTACGCCCGACTGGCCGTTGATCTGCGTGACAACGACACCACCGGGGACAAGCTCCATTTCGGCATCGTCAAGATCATCCTCGACGGCTCGATCCAGGGTTTCACCGCCCGTATAAGCTGGCCCCACTACTACTCCGCTCCCGACGAGCATCCGGGGAACGGCTTGTGGCTGATGGACCCGTCGACCATCGCGGACGTCGTCGGCGCCTACCATCGGGCTGGGCTGACCGTGCACTGCCACTGCAACGGCGACGAGGCCTCGGAGGTGTTCATCAGCGCCGTCGAGAAGGCGCTGGAGGAACATCCCCGGTGGAATCACCGGCACACCGTCCAGCACTGCCAGCTCACCACGAAGGCCCAGTACCGGCGGATGGCCCGCCTCGGAATGGCGGCCAACATCTTCTCCAACCACATCTTCTACTGGGGCGATCAGCACCGTGACATCACCGTCGGCCCGGAGCGGGCGGCGGGGATGGACGCCTGCGCCACGGCGTTGCGAGAGGGGGTGTCGTTCTCGTTCCACTCCGACACGCCCGTCACACCCATGGGCCACCTTCACGTGGCCTGGTGTGCCGTGAATCGCCGGACGGCCTCGGGCCAGGTGCTCGGACCCCAGGAGGCGATCCCGGTCGAGGCGGCGCTGCAGGCCGCCACCCTGGGCGGCGCCTACCAGATCAAGATGGATCATCTCGTCGGGTCGATCGAAGCCGGTAAGTTCGCCGACTTCGCCGTGCTCGACGACGATCCGCTGACCGTCGATCCGATCTCGTTGAAAGACATCGGGGTCTGGGGGACGGTGCTCGGGGGCGTGCCGCAGCCGTCGTCGGTGTCCGCCTGATCGCTCCGTCAAGCGCTGCCTTCGTGGGGGAGACCTGCCCGGCCCGACCCGGTCCGATCACCGGCCACTAGGGTTTCGGGCATGGTCAGCACCTCGTCCGCCGTACCTGTGACCGTCATCGGCGGCTACCTGGGCGCCGGGAAGACCACGCTGCTCAATCATCTTCTCGCCTCGGCCACGAGTCGGCTGGCCGTCCTGGTCAACGACTTCGGCGAGATCAACATCGACGCCGGTTTGATCGAATCCCACGACGGCGAGACGATCACACTGGCCAACGGCTGCATCTGCTGTTCGATGGTCGATGGCCTGGCCGCCGCCCTCGAATCGGTCCTGGCCCTGCAGCCGCAGCCGGAACGGCTGGTTATCGAGGCCAGCGGGGTCGCCGACCCCGGCACGGTTGCCGGATTCTGTCACGCCCCGGGGCTGCTGCTCGATGCCGTCATCGTGGTGATCGACGTCGAGACGGTACGGGCCAAGGTGGCGGACGCCTATGTCGGTGACATGGTGGCCGCACAGCTGCGAGCGGCCGACATCGTGATCGTCAACAAGATCGACCTCGTTGACGAGTCGGCGACGGCCGAGGTGGTCACCTGGCTCGACGGGTATGCGCCCGACGCGCTGAAGCTACCGACCCGCCAATCGGTGGTCGCCCCGGAGCTGCTGTTCGGCCACGGTTCGACTGACCGGGGCGATCAGACGGCACCGGCCGCCGATCAGCGTTTCGAGTCGTGGACCTGGTCGTCGGACGAGCCGCTCGAACGCAGCGTGGTGGAGGGTCTGATGGGCCGGGTCCCAGACGATATCTGGCGGCTGAAGGGCATCGTCCGTCTCACCGACGACGATCGCCGGGCCTGGGTGCTGCAGCGTGTTGGGCGCCGCTGGTCGCTGCGTCCCATCGCCCGATCGGCCGCCGAGGTGGTCACGTCGGAGCTCGTGGCCATCGGTCGCCCCGGCGCGGTCCCCGACGGCTGGTTTGCGGATCTGCTCGGTCAACCTTCCTCCTCCGAAGATTTGTAGCAAAACCCGAGGGCAGACGCCGCAATTCGCGACAATTCTCGGGGTGGTGAAGTACGCTCGCCGCTGTGGCGCTCCACGAAAACGAGTTTCCGGTCAACGATGATCTCGTCCACCGGCTGCTCTTCGAGCAGGTGCCACAATGGAGCGACCTGCCCCTGGAGCGTCTTGCCACGTCCGGCACCGTGAACGTGATCTATCGACTGGGTGACGACAAGGTGGTGCGTCTGCCCCGTGCGCCTCATCTCGGGTCCGGGCCGGAGCGGGAGGCGCGCTGGATGCCGGTCTTCGCAGCCCATCTACCGTTGACGGTCCCTCGATTCCTTGCGTTGGGGGAACCCACCGAGTGGTATCCGTCGTATTGGACGGTGCTCGAATGGATCGACGGGATGACGGCATCGGCTTCGACACTGGACGATCTCGATGCGGCGGCGGTCGCATTGGGCGAGTTCGCGTGTGCTCTACGGACGGTGCCCACAGCGGGCGCCCCGGCCGGCGGCAACTATCGGGGATTTGGACTGGGCAAGGCCGACCCCGACTTTCGACTGTGGGTGGCCGAACTGCCGGCTGACATCGACCGCAGTGCTGCGACTCGAGTGTGGGAGTCCTGCCTGGCGGTGGGCGATCGCACCGATCCGCCGACCTGGTTCCACAGCGATCTGCGTGGCGACAACCTGATCGTGCAGGACGGGCGGCTGTGTGCCGTCATCGACTGGGAAGGCTGCACCGTCGGCGATCCCAGCGCCGACCTGCTGGCCGCCTGGTGGTTGTTCGACGGCGACAGCCGGGAGACGTTCCGCTCGGCGTCGCAGGCCGGGGCCGACGACTGGAAACGGGCCAAAGGCTGGGCGGTCTACATGGCGGTGGCAGCCATCCCGTACTACGCCGCCACGAACCAGATCTTCGCTGAGCAGGCCCAACGAGCGCTCGGGGAGATACTGGCCGATGACTGATCCGGATTCCAGGCCGCCGACAGGGTCAACGTTCGTTGTCCGTGAGGGCCGAATCGACGACGTTGATGAGCTGTACCGATTGGTGGGGCTGCTGGCCGACTCCCTCGACGATCGCCATCGCTACCACAGCACACCGTCATCATTTGCCCGGTACGGATTTGGTGACCGGCCGATGTTTCAGACACTGCTGGCCTGTGAGGAATCGGCCGACGAACCGGCCGACGAACCGGCCGACGAACCGACGGCGGCCGCTATCGGGGCGTGTACCTATCTGCCCGACTTCTCGACCTGGTTGGCCCGTCCCGGCGTCTACATCCTCGACCTCGTCGTGGAGCAGGCCCACCGCGGCCGGGGCATTGGTTCGGCTCTCCTGGCCGAGGCGGCCCGCCAGGGCCGGGAGCGGTGGGACGCCGACTACCTGATTCTGGCCGTGGACCACGACAATCACGGCGGCGTGCGGTTCTATGAGCGGGAGGGATTCGAGGCCGACGACCACAGCCGAGTCATGATCCGGCGCGGCCTGGACGGTGTCCTCGACCAGCCTGCTCGACCACCGTCCCGGTGAAGACGGTGCACCCTGGATAGAGCAACGCCAACGCGCTTGCCATCAGGTCGACTCGTCGGGCTCGGCGGCCTCGGGGTCAGCATCGAAGACCAACGACGAGAGGAACGGGATGGTCAACCCGAAGAAGACCCAGATCGGCCAGAAGTAGCCGCCGAACGAGGTGACGGCCCAGATGCCGGTGCAGATCAGCGCCGGGAAATACCACTGGATCGCGGTGCGAACGACACGAACGAGACCGTTCGAGGTCGGACCGCTGAACGGGTGCTCGACGGCGGCCTGTTCGATCGGGGCGGGGAGATCGGAGGTCACGATCTCGATGTCGGTTTCGAACCGAGCCTGGTAGACGATCCGCAACCGCTCCTCCAGCTCGGTTTCGGTGATGCGGCCCTCGGCGTAGGCGGTTCGCAGCCACTGGGCGTAGTGCTCCCGCTCATCGTCCGACAGCCGAATCCGGTCCGGTTCGGTCATGGGTTCCACCCTACAACCGGCTGGATCGGCCCGCGGATCGTCGCCGACTCGCAAGGTCTGCGCGATTGTCGTGCTGGGTACGCGAATTCGCGCAGACATCTGCAGAGTGGCGAGGAATGGGTGAAGGATGGATGGGTGCGTGGCTGCCGAGAGCCGAGACCTATTTCGGGGGCATGCGGATGCCGCCGTCGAGGCGGATCGTCTCGCCGTTCATGTAGGGGTTGGTGATGCACTCCATCACCCCGAACGCCAGCTCCTCGGCCGACCCGAGCCGCTTGGGGAACAGCACGCTCTGGCCCAGGTGGGTCTTGAACTGCTCCGACTGCTCGCCCTCGCCGTAGATCGGGGTGTCGATCAGGCCCGGAGCGATCGTGTTCACCCGGATGCCGACCGCGGAGAGATCCCGGGCGATGGGCAGGGTCATGCCGACGACACCACCCTTGGACGCCGAATAGGCGGCCTGACCGATCTGGCCGTCGAAGGCCGCGGCCGACGCCATGTTGACGATGGCGCCGCGGCTGCCGTCGGCGTCGAGCGGTTCGGTCTGGGCCATGGCGCCTGCGGCCTGGCTCAACATGTTGAACGAGCCGATCAGGTTGACCCGGATCACGAACTCGAACCGCTCGAGCTCCATCGGCACGTTGTTGCGGTCGATGGTTCGGGCCGCCCAGCCGATACCGGCCGAGTTGACGAGGGCCCGCAGCGGCCCCATTTCCGAGGCGGCGGCAACGGCCGTCTTGGCGTCGGAAACCGACGACACGTCGCATTTGACGAACAGGCCGCCCAACTCGGACGCCACGGCCTGGCCGGTCGCCTCGTTGAGGTCGGCGATGACGACTCGGGATCCGGCCGCGGCCAGCTGGCGGGCACAGCCCTCGCCGATACCGGAGGCCCCTCCGGTGACGATCGATGAGCTGCCTTCGAGGTTCATTCGGGGCATGGGTGTTTGGTCCTCTCGGTTTTCGGTGATGCCGGTTGCGCTCGGGTTTGACGATCAGGCGTCGATGCGCTCGATGATGGTGGCATTGGCCAGGCCTCCGCCCTCACACATCGTCTGCAGACCATAGCGGCCGCCGGTTCGCTCCAGCTCGTTGACCAGGGTGGTCATCAGCTTGGTGCCGGAGCAGCCGAGTGGATGGCCCAGTGCAATGGCGCCGCCGTTGACGTTGGTCTTGTCGAGGTCGGTCTTGTGCTCGGCCTGCCAGGCCAACACCACGGAGGCGAAGGCCTCATTGACCTCGAACAGATCGATGTCGTCGAGCGAGAGTCCCGAGCGCTCCATGACCTTCTCGGTGGCCGGGATCGGGCCCTTCAGCATCGTGACCGGATCGGTGCCGACGACGGCGAAGGTGTGGAACCGGGCCCGGGGCTTGAGCCCCAGCTCGGCGGCCTTCTCGGCCGACATGATCAGCACGGCCGATGCGCCGTCGGAGATCTGCGACGAGTTGCCGGCAGTGATCTTCCCGTCCTCCTTGAAGGCGGGCTTCAGGTTACCCAGGGTCTCGGGCGTCGTTCCCTCGCGGATGCCCTCGTCTTTGGTCATCATCACGGTCTCGCCGTCGACGACGACGGGCACGGGGATGATCTCCCGCTCGAACCGGCCCTCGGCCGTGGCCTGGGCCGCCCGCCGCTGCGACTCGGCGCCGAAGGCGTCAAGGTCCTCACGGGTGATGCCGTACTCATCCGCGATCATCTCGGCCCCGATGCCCTGGGGCGGCAGCCCGGTGTCCTCGTAGCGATCCTGCATCTGCTGGGGGAAGGGCCAGCCCATCTCCCCCTTGACGACGGAGGCGCCCATCGGGGTGCGGGTCATGACCTCGACGCCGGCCGCGACGACCACGTCGTAGGCTCCGGCCATCACACCCTGGGCGGCGAAGTGGAGAGCCTGCTGGCTGGAGCCGCACTGGCGATCCACGGTGGTGGCCGGCACCGACTCCGGCCAGCCGGCGGCCAGCACGGCGTTGCGGCCGATGTTGAGCGACTGTTCACCGACCTGCATGACACAGCCCATGATGACGTCGTCGACGATGGCCGGATCGATGCCGTTACGCTCCTCGAGCGCTTTCAGTACGTGGGCCGCGAGGTCGGCGGGATGCCAGTCCTTCAGCATCCCGTTGCGCCTGCCGGCGGGGGTTCGGACGGCGTCGACGATAACTGCTTCTCGCATGGTGTTCTCCAGATGATGGTTTGATGTCGGATGGGGGTTTCGGTTCGGCTTCGGCTTCGGTTTGATCTCTGTCGTGGCGGTTCAGCCGCCGTCGTCCGCGTCCTCGTCGGCCGCGGCGGTCTTGTCGAGGTTGTCCTTGAGCCGCAACAGGATGTCGGCCAGCACCTGCCGCTCGGCATGGTCGATGCCTCGGCGAAGCTGATTGCGGAGACGCTTGTCGATCTCGGCCACGTCGACCATCAAACGTCGACCCTTGTCGGTGGCGGCAACCAGCCAGACCCGACGGTCGTCGGAGTCGGCCAGCCGTTCGACCAGACCTCGGTGTTCGAGTCGGTCGATGTAGGTTCCGGTGGCGGCGCGCCCGTGACCGAGTCCGTCCGCGATGGCGGTCTGGGAGATCGGTCCGTGTTGATCGACGTAGGCCAGGGTGCTGGCCGTGTTGAGGTTCAGATCGAAGGGGGAGAGGTGGCAGTCGTAGGCGTTCCGCATCGCCCGGGCCGCGGCCATGATCGTGCTCTCGACCCGCAACCACGGCGGAGCGTCGAGCTCGTGGGATCCGGCGAGCTTGTTGGCGGGAGCGGTGCCTGCAGTGGAGTTTGTCGACGACGAGACTGTATCGATGCATACAGTCTAGACGGCTACAGAATCCGAACCACAACCCGAACTGCAACCCGCATCGCAACCCGTGGCGCAACCCGTGGGTGGAGATGTGGCGGGATCAGGCGTTGGCCGCTTCGTGGTCGAGCAACCACCGTTTGACGTCGAGGCCGTAGTAGTAGCCGCCGAGCGATCCGTCG